>JAIUOC010000006.1:300000-465546 GCA_020161265.1 Chloroflexota bacterium
CCAAATGCAGATCGAATGGCGCGACCGATGCAGGCCAAACAATGCCTTTTTCGTCGTGATGTTGCTCGATAATAACTTGCAACAAGCGTTCGAGGCCAATGCCATATGAACCCATGACGATTGGCTGGGCTTGGCCTTGTGGATCAAGGTAGGTTGCGCCGAGCGCTTCAGTGTAGCGGGTGCCTAATTTAAAGATATGGCCAATTTCGATGCCCCGTTCCAAGCTCAAGGCTGCACCACAGACTGGGCAAGCATCGCCTTCCTCGACGTTGGCAATATCGGCAACCACGGTTGCCTGCCAATCACGGCCATAAACGACGTTTTGTAGGTGGTAGCCAGTGCGATTGGCTCCTGCGACCAAGCCGCCAACGCCAACCACCGAATGATCGGCGATTACTGTGACATTGCTCAGGCCAACTGGTGAAGCATAGCCAGCAACCGCCCCAACCGCGCTAATTTGCTCAAGCGTGGCTGGCTCAAGTGCCGAAACACCTGCCGCAGCCCGCAATTTAATTTCGTTGACTTCACGATCACCGCGCACCACCACAAAAAGCAAGCCCTTTTCGGCTGAGTTAAAAAAGACGGCTTTGGCAGTTTGGGCTGCGCTCACTTGTAAAAACGCGGCAAGTTCGGCGATCGTGGTGCAGGCTGGAGTGGCAATTTCGCTCATGGCTGGCACGGCATCAATATTAGCAACCGCTTGGCCACGCACTGCAACTTCGCTATTGGCGGCGTAATTGCAGCTTGCACAAACCGCTAAGGTGTCTTCGCCACTACTCGAAAAAGCCATATATTCGCGTGGTTCGCGTCCGCCCATCTCGCCGCCGTCGGCCTCGACAGCAGTAAAACGCACGCCACACCGCGCAAAAATTGTTTCAAAAGCGAGGGCAACCCGATCATACACCCCATCCAAGCCTGCCCAATCAGCATCGAGCGAATAGGCATCAAGCATGGTAAATTCGCGCAGCCGCAATAAACCACCACGAACCCGCAATTCATCGCGATATTTGGTATGAATTTGGTAGAGCAGGCTTGGCAATTGGCGATACGAATCAACTTCGCGACGGGCGAGGTCGGCAACCGCCTCTTCGTGGGTTGGCGCAAATAACAACGCCTGTTGATTGCGATTGTTGAAACGCAGCATGGCCTCGCCATATTGGTCATAACGTCCGGTTTGCTCCCACAAACTGGCAGCATGCACAACTGGCGTGCGAAATTCACCAGCACCAATGGCAGCCAATTCAGCATGCATAATTGCTTCGATTCGACGAAACACCCGCATGCCGAGTGGCAACAGCGCCATCCCACCAGCTAATAATTGCCGTGCCAAGCCAGCGCGTAAAATTAATTGATGCGCAGCTAATTCTGCCTCGCTTGGAGCCTCGCGCAAGGTGCGCCCGAAACCACTACTCATCCGCATAACCAACCTCCTTGCAGCCAATAAAAAACCGTCCCCAGATGCTGTTGCATCTAGGGACGGCTAAAAAACCGCGGTACCACCCTAGTTGAAGCTCAGATGAGCCTCCCCTTGGTCGTCAACCAGTGAATTGACGTGTCGTGATCTCGGCGACAAACCCGACCAACCTTGTTTGGGTGTGGGGTACACACTTGGTTCGGCGGTAACTCTGGGGTGGGTTCGGGCAGCCTAGTCCATTTCGAGCTTACACCATCCTCGAATCGCTGGTTGGCTCTTGCTGCGCTACTAATCCCCATCAACGTTTGCTATCAACTTTGTGGCTGCAACTCTATCATAGCTTATGCAAACCTGTCAATTGACCGATTTAGTTAAAAATTTAAGCTTGCAATTGCGGTTTCTGGCATTATACTCAAGCTGATTGAGTAGAACTGAGGGCGATCCTCTCCAATTTCCTGCATGCTTGCCAGAGTTCCCCTCCTCGTTGTGAGGTCTGACGCTATGTCCGCACCGATTGTGCAGATCGACTATGCCGTTGTCGATACGATCATCCAACGTTTCCAAAAACTGCATGACCAGAGCCAAACCATTCAAGCCAGCCTCTGCCAAACCATGGCCGCGTTACAAGCCGGCCAATGGCAAGGCAGCGCCGCCAACGCCTGTTTTCAAGAATTTGACCATGTAGTCAAGCCAGCTTTTCAGCGCTTGTTGCATTCGTTGCAAGGCAGTGTTGAAACCACCAAGGCCATTCGGAAAATCATGGCCGATGCCGAGGCTGAAGCCGCCGCACTGTTTCGCGGCGATGTTGGCGCGATGGCCGTAGGTGGTAATGGTGCGATGTTTGCCCAATTCGTTGATGGCGAGATACGATCGAAATCTACCCCAACCCCAACGCCACCGAGCGACAAACCGCTGCTGCCGCCATTCTTCCAAAAATTAATTGATTTTATTCTCCAAGCGGTCGAAACATGGCAGAACGATCGTGCCGATGGCGTGCAAGTCAATGCCGACGGCTCGGTCAGTTATGCCGATGCCACCTTGATTTTTGATGATATGGCGAATGAACCTGATATCCCTTTTCAATTTCCTGATGATGGGTGTTATGCTCGTGCCCATTTTATGGCTTATCGAATTGCTGAACGCTATGGAATTAATATTAATGATGTCGATAAAGTATTTATCTATGGCAATCTAGAAGCGCAAACTAGCTTTATTTATGATCAAGTTACGATAGGTGGTACTACTGATACATCATCAACTGCTGATGGCACAGTTAATTGGGGTTGGCATGTTGCGCCCATTATTAATGTACGTCAAGGTGATATAAATGTCCCAATGGTTATAGACCCTTCGTTATCAAACCGACCTCTAACTATTGAACAATGGAAAACGATTATGAATGATCCTGATGCTATTACAGAAATTACCGATCATACAACGTATGGTCCAAATTATTTCTATGATCAGGCTCAACGATCACAAATTGATGGATATGCACAAGATGTACTTGAAGATTATAAGCAACAATGTGTTGATGCTGGATATTGCCAGCCATAATGATAATAAGGCTTATGATGAAAAATATAATTAAAAATATTGTTATTCTAATTCTTCTTGTAATGATGATTAGTTGTAGCAATCAATCAAGACCATCGAATAACTCAATACTCCCTTCTAGCGAGGTAACTCCTATGAATGATACAGGTTTTTTTGTGTATATCTTCGACCAAACCGCCGTGCCGGGACTTGGATCAACCGCCGAAACGGCATGGCCGATTTTACAAGCTGTGCCTTTAGCACAAAGTGCGTTTACCGTAACCGAAGATCTATTGCTCAGTTATCATTGGCAAACCCAAACCATCACCTTTACCAATCCATGGGGGCAAACTGATCGTGATGCGCCAGGTTATATGTGGAATGGTGCAGGTTCATTTGTCGTAATCTATAACGGACAACGCTTGTTTGGTGGCAAGGTCGTAGCCGCAATCAGTCCTCGGCGATTTGACTACCCAGCGATGGCCTTATCAAATGACTATATTCTGATGGAGAATCCAGAATTACAAGGCAAGTTGGTCTATTCATTTCATCCAAAATCGGCAGTTATGTACCCGCCACAATCGCAGTTTTTAGCAGCTGATCCGGCCATCACCGAAGCCGTTAAAGAGCATTTGCGTGCAATTGGCAAGTTGGTTGAGTAAGGGATTCTGACCATGCGCTATTGGTGGTTGCTCTTATTGCTGATTGGCTGCATCCAAACCGATCAAACTCCACCCGCAGCCAATCAGTTTGCGATTTATATGTTCGAACGGACAGCAATCAGTCAATTTGAAGGACCAAATCAAAATCCAACGACAGCACTCCAGACAATTGATTTAGCTGAAGCTTCTATTGTTCTCGATCAAACTGATCTCGTTGACTATCATTGGCCTCAGCAACAACTGCGGATTCGTAATCCCCAAGGCGTACTTGCCAACAATCGCCCTGCTGAGATGGATATTGAGGGCTTTTTTGTGCTGGTCTTTAATCAACAACGCATTGTCATGGGTCGCGTGCGTTCAAACTCAACCGCAATGGCCGCCGATTATCCCTTATTGCTTGATACAATCGAATCGTATAGCAATCAGCAAGCGATTTCGGTTTATCAGTTACGCGCAAATAGTGGAACGATTCGTAGTGATGCTCCCCATAGTTTTCCTAACCCCGATCCAACACTCACCGAAGCCGTCAAGCAACATTTGCGCCAACTTGGCAAGTTGGTTGAGTAAGGGAAGTTCATGCCCTCACCCCAACCCCTCGCCTACTGAGCGGGCGAGGGGAGTTACGGTTGCCCCCTCGCTCGCGTGTGGACAAGGGAGAGAGGGAATAATTAGCCAGGGAAGCGGCTGAGATGTTCTTCGAGTTTGGTGTGGCAAGCGGCTTCTTCGCTGCGCAACGTCACTTCTTCCTCACGCAGGGCATTGAGTTGATCCTCGGTTTCGGCCAAGGTGGTGATATAGCGGGTGCGGAGTTCGCCCTCGCCGCCTTCGTTTTTGAGTACATCGAGGTTGCCGCGAATTTGCGTTTGTTGATTGTAGATCTTCTGGCGTAAGGCCTCGATTTCGTTATAGCGTTGGATGATACTGTCAATTCGTGCATACAGTGTGAGCACTTCGCGCAACTCGCTGACGGTATTTTGATCAAGCATGCGATCCATCAAATAGCGGCGCAATTGCTCGAAATTGATCGAGCGAATGTGTTCGCGGCGTTCGACCAAGCGTCGTTCGCGCACCCGCAAGGCCGCTTCGCCCCGCGCTGGAATTGGCAATAACCAACTGGCCAATTGGCTATTGGCTTCGGCTGGTTGCACCGTATCAAATAGCTCGTAGGGGTGGCGCAAGGGATGCTCAATTTTGATCACGCGGGCTTCGCCAGCAGTATTTGTTGCAGTGTAAATCGTAGTTAGCGATTCTTCAACTTCGTGAATTAATACATCGCGACCAAGCCGGATACGCCGAGTTTGATGCGCCGAGTTTTGATTTTCTTTAACTGAAACTTCTAAGGCTTGGGCATAGCGAATTGTGACCATTGCCCCTTCGGCTGTCCAATTCAAGACCGCTTCGCCGCCATATGAGCGACTTTCCATAATTGTGATTGGGCCGCGTTCTAAGGTTAGGCCGCTGCTATTTTCAAAGCGTACCGTGACCATGGGATGGGTCTCGCCCGCCGCGCCGCGATAGACCAACTCGCGCCGACAGGCGGTGCGTAAATTGAGCAATGGCACTAATGCCGAACGACCACGGCCAACGCTGACTGGTTCGCGCACATCGTAGCGGAATAATGCTCCTTGGGCAGCACCTTCGGCAACCGGCGCAATTGATGCCATTTCATCGATACCAAGACTTAGAGCATCAAGGTCAGCGCCGCCGAATGCTTCTTCACGCATGGCCATGGCTCGCATCATTTTTGGTCGTGGTGCGCCAGCAGGAGCCGGAGCCGCCAAAGTATAGGCTGGTGGCGCAGCAGGCCGAATTGTATCTTCAATCAACGGGCGTTCCGGTTGTTGCGGCTCGTAGAGCGGGTAGCGGAACGAAACTGGGCGGCCTGCAACCAGCGAAATCCGCACATCTTCTAAATCTTCATCAAGCACATTATCGAATAAACCCCAGCCTTGCAGCAGCACATCGGGCAATTCGGTTTCGATATTATCGACAATAATCCGATACGAAACCCGCCAACTGGGGGCTGGCGCAAGGTAGGCCACCAAAAGATCGTGCTTGCCCTCATCGAGCTGAATCGTGGCCGTGCGCGAATCTTGTTTATCGCTGTTGGCGCGTAATGACCACAGCACTTCGTCGGCAGCCGCATCAAGCAATTGCACGCCGCGAATATCATTTAAACGATGCAAGGTGATTTGGCGCACATCGCTGCGATAAATGGTCACCAGCGATTGCGAAATTGGCTCTTCTGGCGGTGGCTCATCGATCCCGACGATCAAGCCTTCGGCAGCGGCTTCATCACGCAAGGCTAGGCGAATTCGTCGCCCACGCAACTCGGTTAAGAGATCACGCAATGGGCGGCCAGCGCCAAGCTCAATCCGTCGGCTGCTCCATGATTCAGGTCGTTCATAATCGATGCCCTTAACATGACCCTCGCCTTTTTCCAACACCACCAAACTTTTCAGCACATCGTCCATGGCTTCGCGACTGAAGGCCAAGGCCAGTTTCGTGCCCTCGAACTGACCGCGCCGCTCGAAATAGCCAACGCCATGTTTGTACAAAATCAATCGTCGCAGTGGAAGTTCAGTCATTATCGTTACTCCTCGGCTGAATCGGCTGAAATTTTGGGGCTGTTTGTTGGGTGGGCGGAATTTTGGGTGTGTAGCTAGCGCTATTGTACACGATTTGGCAACGACCTAACCAGCAGCGTTGCCAAGCCCCAAGCTTGCAAGTACAATCAACCCATTGGCTAGCCAGGGAGATTCAGCAGATGATTACAAATTTGCGTTTTCAACATTTTAAATCGTGGAATGATACAGGCGAATTGCGTTTTGCCCCATTAACTGGCTTTTTTGGCAGCAATAGCTCTGGTAAAACCGCGATTTTGCGCTTTCTCTTGATGCTCAAGCAAACGGTTGAGTCAAATGATCAGCAATTAGTGCTCAATCTGAATGGCGGCTATGTTGAGCTTGGCAGTTTTGAGGATGTAATTTATCAAAAAAACTTAGACCAAAAATTAGATTTTGATATTTCTATGAATATACATACCCAGCAAATACATTTTACAGAGATCTTTGAGATCAATCTAGAATCAGCTATGCGTTATAAAAATGAAAGTCCATCAATTACTAGGAATATTTATACATTTTTAAAAAAAGATAAATCAGTTTATCGGAATTATAAAGTTGTAGAATTTGAAGAAACCTATACTTATACTGATTCAGAAACCAATATCGTAATTGAAAAGGGGAACCCTTATTTTGCGAGTAAATTCTATACTCTTCCCCATGATTTCTGGAATCCAACTAGCCTTTTAGCAGGCAAAATAAATATGCCAGAATTACTATACTTTATTCAAATCTTTGAAGAACAGTTTCGCGATGTGCAATACCTCGGGCCAATTCGTGAAGATCCCAAGCGCTTTTATCAGTGGACTGGTGAAATTCGCAGTTTGGGCAATCGGGGTGAGCATGCAGTTTTAGTCTTATTAGCCGATCAAAAGCGTGATTCAGAGACACGCTTAGCTAAACAAGTAGCAAGCTGGTTGAAGGACTTAGGCTTAATTGCTGATTTTCGTTTACAGCAAATTGCCCCTAATGTTGATTTACATGAAGTTCGGGTGAAAATCAAATCCAATGCAGCCGAGGTATTACTGACTGATGTTGGTTTTGGAGTTGCCCAAATTTTGCCTGTGCTGGTGTTGTGTGCCTCGGCCAAACATGGCTCAACGATTATTTTAGAGCAGCCCGAAATTCACCTGCACCCAGTGGTGCAATCAAACTTGGCCGATATTTTGATTGAAACGATTAAACGTGGCGTGCAAATTGTGCTCGAAAGCCATAGCGAACATCTGCTGCACCGCTTGCAACGTCGAATTGCCGAAGAAAAGTTGAGCAATACCGACACCGCGCTCTATTTTTGCGATATGGATGATACTGGTACTTCGCATGCCGTACCGCTTGATGTTGATAAATATGGCAATATTCGCAACTGGCCCAAAGATTTCTTTGGTGATGAAATGGCTGATTTAGCGGCACTTTCGCGGGAGACAATTCGCCGTAAAAAGGCCGAGGCTGGGCGATGAAATACATCATTGATACAAATGTTTTAGTGACTGCTAATGGTGCTGCTGACCACAAAGGCCTTGATTGTATGGAAGTTTGTATCGATTTTCTGGAAATAGTTAAAGAACAGGGTATCGTCATTATAGATGATGGCTACTTTATTATGGGCGAATACCGTCAAGATGTGAGTGATAGTGGTCAACCTGGATTGGGTGATAAATTTTTGAAATGGCTTTTAATTAATGAATGGAATGGCCGTTGTGAACATGTAAATATCAATGTGATAGAGATTGATGCAAAACTAAGTTTTATTGAATTCCCCAATACTGATCTACGCTTGACCAAATTTGATCTTAAAGATCGCAAATTTGTAGCAGTTGCCTTAACCCATCCTGAACATCCACCAATTGTTAATGCAACTGATAGTGATTGGGCTGAGATTGAGCAGATTCTGCGCGATGAATATCAAGTACAAGTGATTCAATTATGTGCGTAAATTGGGCAAATATGCTGATGAACACCATTTTAAGGTTTGTATCCTAGCTCCTCAAAGGTTCGTATTAACCGCTGGTACACTTAATCAATATTGTGAGAAGCGAGGACTTCAATGGATACGCCAATTATTCACTTGCGCATTTCGCGGAATTTAATTGTTTTAGTCGGCCTAACTTGGTTGCTTGGTTTGATGTTTGGGTTGGGCTTTTTAAGCAACTATACCTTTTGGTCAGCAGCCTGCTTTAGTGTGTGGTGGCTCTGGCTATTGGTGCGTTTTGGCTTATTAGCGTGGCAGCATGTCTATCTCAGCGATCACGGCATTCGGGTGAAAAATTACGCTGGCGATTATAGTTTTGCTTGGAATACGCTGCATGCGATTGAATTTGTGGCTGAGCCAGCAGAACCACGTTTTATGGATCGCGATTTGAGCTACCTCTGGGCAACCTTTGCAGTGCGTTTTTCTGATGCCCAACGCTCAATCATTGTGCATACGCGCTTTACTGAGCATGATCGCACACTACTTAAAACCAAGCTAGTGCATTATATTCAACACTATGCAATTCCTAACAAAACTATCGATACCCTCGATTATCCTGTGATCTATCCAGAGCGATTGAGCATTTGGCAAAAGCTGATGCGACTGCATCGACCACCACTAATTAATTCACTTGAAATTTTGCGTCGGTTTTGTTGGTTTTTATTGGCAATTGCAATGATCTATGCAGCCGTAACCGAACAAGAATTTTTTGTTGCACTGGCAGCATTTGTAATCTATCAAGTGCTCAAATTAGGCTTAGCACTGTTGCCAAATGTGATTAAGCAACCAGACATGTTGATTAATCCACAAGAATCGGCCTTGTATGTGCCCAAATTGCTTGATAAAGCCCTATTTGCTCGCTTATTGGGCTTATATGGATTAATCGTTGTGTTGATTTCGATATATTATGGGATTGTAGGTTTCTAATGACCTATAAACACAGAAAAACTATCTATTTTCCACTGGTTATTATGATACTTTTGATAAGTATCGCTAGCATCTTGCTAATTAATAATGAATTTGCTTTGGCTATCGTTGTAGGATTAACTGCTGCACTAGCTTTTTATTTATTTTACATTCAAAAACAAGGATATTTGAATATTAATGCTGAATATATTGAATTTCAAGTATATTTGAAGCGAATGAGAATAGATTGGAAATGTATGCGCTTGGTGACGGTTGAGTCATATTACTATCCTCAAAAACTTATACCCAAGGCTGCTGATTATATGAAATTTAAGTTCATTTATAATAATGGTAAAATCAGCGAGGATGGAATCTCTGCTAGCATATTTAACCAAGCAGATTGCGTCGCGATTGAACAAGAATTATATCGATATTGCCGCCAATATAAGATCAAAATGCGCAAACAATTGTTTGAATACGTTAGAAAAAATGAATTTAGTTTGCAGCATGATGAATTTTTGGTTGGTCGTGATGATTAATGGATCATTTGACGATCAATGAACTTCAAGCTTGTAGAGCAAGGGAGATGCTACGATGATTAACCGTGGCTTGATCTATTTGGCGTGGCTGGGCGTTGTGCCATGCAGTTTGTGGTCGCTTTTACGCTGGACTGCGCTGGCCACTACGCCGCAAGGCATGCTGCTGCTGGTATTCGATGCCTGGGTTTATGCCAGTTTATTGCCGATTGCCCTGGTGGCGGTCGGTCTGCGTCGCAATTATTTGTTGGGCGTGCTAGGCTTGAATTTGCTGGTGGTTTTGGGCTTGTATGGCGGGCGCTGGCTACCCCAATCAACCAATTCGACTCCGCACGATTTGCGGATTATGACTTGGAATGTGTTTTATAATACCCAAGATATTGATGGCTTGGCCGCGACAATTCGCCAGCAACAGCCTGATATCGTGGTGTTGCAGGAATATAATTTTCAGCTCGACCCGCAACTCCCCGAAGCCTTGGAGGATTTGTACCCTTATGCCGTGCTTGATCCCCATTCGGGCGCTGGTGGTTTGGCGACGCTTAGCCGCTGGCCGCTGCGCGAGTTGGCTCCGGTTGCGCGTGGCGTTGATAGTTGTGGCTGCCAGTATTTGGAAATTACCACCCCAAACGGCCCAACCCGCCTGATCAACACCCACCCGCATATTCCGCTGGCCAGTTTCAAGGGCATTTACACCAAAACCCAGCAAGACCCAACCTTCGATCATTTGCTGAAATTGATTGCCGACCAAAGCCAGCCTTTAATTTTGGCAGGCGATTTGAATACGACTGAACGCCAGCCCAATTATGTGCGTTTACGTCAGCAGCTTGGCGATGCCTACCAACAACGGGGCTGGGGTTTGGGCTATACCTTTCCGAGCAATGATGCTATTCCCAAAGCGGTGCGCCTAGATTATATTATGCCTAACGCCCATTGGCAGCCCTTGCGGGCTTGGACTGGCACGGCTAATTTGTCGGATCATGGCTTTGTGGTCGCCGATTTGCAGCGATCAGCTGAATAGTTTGAGGGGTAAGACGTATGACGGTTTATAAGTCGCCTGTTGGAAAATATGGAATTCCGTTTACCATTCTTTTACTCGTTGTTACGGTTATAGCTGCTATTGAAAGTACAATTTTTGCAGCAATAGTTTGTCTGTTGCTCGCTGTAATTCCAGTTGGCTTTACGTGGTTAGCTTATAAGTGGAAATTTATCGCTGCTGATGATTATATGCAAGTTGATTCGATTGTGGATGGTAAAAAAATTAACTGGGGTGAGATTATCGCAGTTGAAGATATGACCCATAATAATGGGATGTATCAGATTCGCGCAGTGAGTAAAACCCAAATATTCGCAGTATCGGCTTCGATGTTAAACCCGAAAGATTTTCGGTCAATTGTTGCCTATATGATTCAAAAAGCTGAAGAGAACCAGATAGCATTTAATCGCAATATACCCTATTTACAATCGATTTATTATCGACATAATCCAAAAATGATATCCAAATTAAGTTCATTTTCACCACCATTAAATCAAAAAGCCTCGATGTGGGCCTATGTTGTATTTATTGGGGTAATAATTATTTCTAGTTTGTTTATCCAGCAGCTTGAACGTGATAATCCACATATCTATATAAATCAATTATTCTGGATTGCACCAGTTGGACTAACTTCTTTTCGTTGGGCTTTTTTATTAATGGCCCAATTTCCGCAAAACTTACAGGCGATTGAGCATAATCAGCGTGAGCAGCACGAGCAGATGTTTGTGCCAACTGTGGCATCATCACAGCCCTATCGTTTGCCATTTGCACTGGTTTCAGTAGCTTTGGTGATGATGATTGCAGGATTTGCTTGGTATTTGACCCGTTGAATCAAAGCAGCGCCAGTTTAATCATCAAACTGGCGCTGGATTTGTTTTAGCTGCGAATACTGGCAAAAGCCGCTTGGGCTGCATTGATCGTTTGAGCGACGAGTTCATCGGTATGGGCAGTTGAGACAAAGGCGGCCTCAAATTGTGATGGCGCGAGATACACGCCTTGCTCAAGCATCGCATGGAAGAATTTGCCAAACATGGTGGTATCTGCCCGCTTGGCCGATGTGAAATCGTAAACTTCATCGCCAGCAAAGAAGAAGCCCCACATACTACCAGCTTTATGCGCTTGGAAGGGAATGCCATTTTTGAAGGCGGCCTTCCAAAAGCCTTGGCACAGCGTCGAAGTTACGCCAGTTAAGCGCTCGAAAACTTCGGGCTTGGCAATTTCACGCAAGGTTACAATGCCTGCGACCATCGCCAGTGGGTTGCCCGAAAGCGTGCCAGCTTGATACATTGTGCCTGCTGGCGCGACCATCTGCATAATCTCGCGTTGCCCACCATAGGCCGCTGCTGGCAAACCGCCGCCTACTACTTTGCCCAAACAGGTCAAATCGGGCATCACATTGAAGTAGGCTTGTGCGCCGCCATAGGCCACGCGAAAGCCCGTCATCACTTCGTCGAAAATCAATAGCGCCCCGTGTTGATCGCAAAGTTGGCGCAGACCTGCAAGATAGCCTTCGCGCGGCAGCACAAAGCCCATATTGCCTGCCACAGGCTCGATCACTAAGGCGGCAACTTGCCCAGCATTGGCTTTGAACAAGGCTTCGACCGCTTCAAGATCGTTAAATGGTGCGGTCAGGGTGTTGCTGGTAGCGCTTTTTAACACGCCTGGGCTATCGGGCAAGCCCAAGGTTGCCACACCTGAGCCAGCTTGCACCAAAAATGGATCAGCATGGCCGTGATAGCAACCCTCAAATTTGATAATTTTCTCGCGTTGAGTGTAAGCCCGCGCCAACCGAATTGCGCTCATCGTGGCTTCAGTGCCCGACGAAACAAAGCGCACCATCTCGACACTTGGCACGGCGGCGATCACCAACTCGGCCAATTCGCTTTCAAGCTCAGTTGGTGCGCCAAAGCTTGTGCCACGTTGGGCTTGAGCACAAATTGCCTCGACTACTGCTGGATAGGCGTGGCCTAGAATTAACGGCCCCCACGACAAGACATAATCGATATACTGGTTGCCATCAATGTCGTAGAGATAGGCTCCTGCACCATGATCGATAAAGCGTGGCACGCCGCCAACGCCCCGAAAAGCCCGCACCGGGCTATTCACTCCGCCTGGTAAAAGTGCTTGGGCGCGTTCAAACGCCGCGCTAGAAGCATCGTTGATCACGTTTTTATGTCTCCATATGTCTTGAGGATCGGGGATCGGGGGCTGGGGATTTAAAACCACGAAGAACACGAAGAGCGCGAAGAAACCCTGTATGTTCTATGCTCTATGTTCTATGCTCTATGCTCTGCACTAAATCCAATCCCCAATCCCCAACAGCCGATCCCCAGCCCTATGTTCTATGTTCTTCGTCCCTAGGCTTTCAACCACTGCGCCGCCGCTTTGGCATAGTAGGTGATGATCATACTTGCACCTGCTCGGCGAATTGCCAGCAAGCTTTCGAGCGCTACCCGTTGCTCATCGATCCAGCCGTTGGCAGCAGCAGCTTTGATCATGGCGTATTCGCCGCTAACTTGATAGGCCGCCAGTGGCAGATCAAATTCTTCGTAAACTGCCCGAATAATATCCAAATAAGCTCCAGCTGGCTTGACCATCAGCCAATCTGCTCCTTCGGCAACATCGAGCGCGGTTTCGGCAATCGCTTCCCGGGCGTTGGCCGCATCCATTTGGTACGAGCGGCGGTCGCCAAATTGGGGCGTTGATTCGGCAGCTTCGCGGAAGGGGCCGTAGAAAGCTGAGGCAAATTTGGCTGCATACGACAGAATGATGGTATCGTGATAGCCTGCTTGATCAAGGCCATAGCGAATTGCGGCAATTTGGCCATCCATCATGGCACTGGGCGCAACCACATCAGCGCCAGCCTCGGCATAAGCTACCGAAGCACGGGCTAAAAGTTCTAAGGTTGGGTCGTTATCAACAGTGATCGTTTCTGGCTCACCGCTGGTTAAAATGCCACAATGGCCGTGGTCGGTATATTCGCACATACAAACATCGGCAATTACCACCAAATGTGGTGCTTGCTGCTTAATTGCCCGAATTGCGCTAGGCACAGGGCCATTCGCATCCCAAGCTGAGCTACCTTGGGCATCTTTGTGCAATGGAATGCCAAAGAGCAGCACCGCTGGAATTTGCGCCGCAACCAGTTCATCAATCTCAGTGCCAAGCTGATCGAGCGACAGCTGAAATTGACCAGGCATCGAACTAATTGGCTTGCGAATATTCTGGCCTTCAACAATAAATAATGGGGCAATTAAATTATCAACAGTTAATTGAGTTTCGCGTACCATGCGCCGTAATGTGGCGTTGCGCCGTCCGCGCCGCAAGCGACGATTGGGCGTTGGCACGCCTTCGAGCATACTCATGCCAGTTCCTTCTCGGTTTTGGCCCATTCAAGCAGGGCTTCAACTAAGCCTTGGGTTGAATGTTCCGCCGCCTCTATATCAACATGCAAGCCCACATCAAACGCGGTTTGGCTGGTGATAGGGCCAATTGTTGCAATAATTGTCTGATTTAAAAATTCTTGTGAATTGCGCATGCCCGCTGCATGCAAGGCTTCGATGGTGTAGCGCACGGTTGAGCTTGAGGTAAATGTCACCACATCAACCCGTTGCTGACGTAGCAACTCAGCCAATGCAACCACCTGTGGATCGGGCACGGTGCGATAAGCCACCACCGCCGTTACGTCTGCGCCACGTTCGATTAATGCTTCGCGCAACAGTGGGCGTGCAATATCAGCTTGCGGCAGAAAAATGCGTTGGCCAGCAATATCTTGAAATTCGACGAGAAATTGCTCGGCAATATAGGCATGCGGCACAAAATCGGGCGCATGGCCAAAATCAGTTAATAATTTAGCGGTAGCCTTGCCAATCGCGGCGATTTTTAGTTGATTTAAGGCGTTGCAGGGTAAGCCCAAAACCCCATAACGCTCGAAGAATGCCCGCACGGCGTTGGTGCTGGTGGCGATAATCCAATCGAAGCCTTCGATTTGGCTCAGGGCGCGGTCAAAAGCTTGCCAATCGTCAGGCGGTAAGGTTTGAATTGCCGAACAATAGAGCGTTTCGGCTCCATGGTCTGCCAAGAGTTGGGCGAACTCGGTCATCTGCTCACGGGCGCGGGTCAACACAATTCGCTTGCCCGTTAAGGGTGTGTGCATCGTCATTGTTGCAATCCACAATCTGTTGCTAGCACGCAGCTATAGGCGAGTAGTCAATATGCAATTCATTAATCGTCGGCCTTGGTAGTATACAAGATTATGGCCTGCCCGCTGTTAATTCAAGCACGATCGGCTATGCCAAAACTGCTCTAAATCGCAACCGAGTTAGAGCAGTTCTCGCCCACCCTGAGCTAATAATTGTTGGGCTAGGCTTGCCCCAAGCGCTTGCGCCGCACTCGCACTGCCAGTTAATGCACCGCGCACTAAGCGTCCATCAAGTGCTCCAATCATACCGATTAAGTGCAATTGGCCTGCCTGATAGGTGGCAAATGCGCCAACCGCCACTTGGCAACCGCCGCCAATTGTGGCCAAAAAGGCTTTTTCGGCTTCAGCAGTCGCCCGTGATTCAGCGTGATCGAGCACCTTGAGCAATTCGGCAACTCGTTGATCGCCCGCGCGGGCTTCGATGCCCAAAATGCCCTGCGAAACTGCTGGAGTCATTTCGGCTGGCTCGAAAAATTGGGTCACGCGGTTCAATAATCCTAAGCGTTGCAAGCCTGCTGCCGCCAACACAATTGCATCATATTGGCCCTCGTCAAGTTTACGCAATCGCGTATCAACATTGCCGCGAATATCAATAATCGTCAGATCGGGCCGCAAATGGCGCAGTTGGGCGGCACGCCGCGGGCTACTCGTGCCAACCTTGGCTCCATGCGCCAAATCGGCTAGCCTGCGCCCTTCGGCTCCAACCAAGACATCGCGTGGGTCAGCCCGTTCGGGATAGGCCGCGATGGTCATGTCGGGCGCTAAAATTGAAGGCAAATCTTTGGCGCTATGCACCGCCAGATCGACCTTGCCACTGCGCATGGCATCCTCAATTTCGCTGACGAACAGACCCTTATCGCCAATCGCCGCCAACGGTCGATCCAAAATTGCATCGCCCTTGGTGGTGATATGTTCAAGTTCAATCGTTAATTGAGGATGCGTCGCCAATAGGGCATCGCGCATGGCGTGGGTTTGCACCAAGGCCAATTGGCTTTTGCGCGTTCCAATGGTTAATGTGTTCATGCTGATCATTCTTGCTAGGTAATCGACGAATCAATACTCCCCTCACCCCAACCCCTCGCCCACTGCGGCGGGCGAGGGAATTACTTCGAGCACAGTTCCCCCTCGCCTCGCGGGCAGAAGAGGGGGTGAGGGAACGTAGACTTATTGGCCAGTTACAACGGTTTTGAGCAAATCGACGAAGGCTGGATCATCGTTGAGCAGCCGAATGCGCTCAAGTTGTAAGCCTAATTCGTTGGCTTTGTGCTTGCCCTCGATATCAATATCGTAAAGAATTTCGAGGTGGTCGCAAACAAAGCCAAATGGCACTTGCAGCACATATTTTTTGCCTTCAGCCGCCAATTCGGCCAAGGTATCGAGCACATCAGGCCCAAGCCATGGTTCGCCAGTTTCGCCTTGGCTTTGATAGGTAAAGCGCCAATCTGGCAATTCGAGCATTTCGGCAATGCCTTTGGCGCTACCCAACAACTCATCAGGATAGGGATCGCCCCATGCCAAAACCCGTTGCGGCAAACTATGAGCGCTAAACAACACCGTCACTTGATCGCGCACATCGGCAGGAAATTGAGCTAAGGCCTCGCTGATCCGGCTCGCAATTAAATTGCGAAACTTTGGCTGCTCTTGCCAGCTATTGATCATGGTTAATTCGATGTTGGTGTTAAATTCTTCGTTAGCGCGATCGACTTGTTTTTGATAGCCGCCGATGCTGATTTTGGAATAATGCGGCGCGAGCGCAAGCCCAATTATCTTGTTAATACCATCAGCATGAATTTGCTTGACCACATCAGGAATTAATGGATGCCAATATTTCATGCCAAAATAAACCTGATATTGGCCTGGAAATTCGGCATCAAGTTGGGCTTGCAATTGATCGGTCACCGATTTGGTTAATGTGGTCAGTGGGGTATGCCCACCAACTGCTCGATAGCGAGCTGAGAGATTTTCGACCTGCTCAGGCGTTGGCATACGGCCACCACGCACATTGATGTAGTATTGTTCAACTTCATCGATGCGATTGGGTGTGCCATAGGCCATCAGCAAGACTGCTGTTTTGGCTGACATGGATTACCTCTTATCTGTTAATGATCCACGAAGGAACACCAAGGCTTGAAACCGCGAAGAACACGAAGAGCGCGAAGAATTATTTTATGTTCTATGCTCTATGTTCTATGTTCTCCAATTTCCAGTCCTCAATCCTATGCTCTATGCTCTATGTTCTATGCTCTTTCGTGAATAAACGCTACCAATCGTTCGAGATTAGCAACTGGAGTTTGCGGGTGAATGCCATGACCAAGATTGAAAATATGGCCAGGGCGGCGATTGACGCGGCGCAAAATATCGGCGGCTTGTTCGCGCACATATTCCCATGGCCCCAGCAAAACCGCCGGATCAAGATTGCCTTGGATCGCTTTGTCATCACCAATTAGTTCCCAAGCCTCGTCGATTGGAATTCGCCAATCGGCTCCCAGCACTGAGCCACCATCGTTGCGCATCAAGGGCAAAAGGTTGGTGGTGTTGGTGCCAAAGTGAATTAATGGAATATTGGTTTCTTCACGCAGGGTTTTCAAAATGCGGGCGGTATAAGGTTGCACAAAGGTTGCATAATCGTGGGGGCTTAAACAGCCAACCCAGCTATCAAACAGTTGCAGCGCATCAACCCCAGCCGCAATTTTCACCCGCAAATAACTGATCGTCAGGTCAGCTAAGCGCTCCATCAGGGTGTTCCACACGTTGGGGCTGCCATACATGAGCGCTTTGGTATTCAGAAAATTCTTCGAGCCTTTGCCTTCGACTAAGTAGGCTGCCAAGGTAAATGGTGCGCCAGCAAAGCCGATTAAGGGCGTTTGGCCCAACTCAGCTTTGAGCAAATGAATCGATTTGCTGATGTAAGGCACATCAACTTCTGGCTCAATTGGTCGAATGCGGCTAACATCGGCCATCGTGCGAATCGGGTTGGCAACCACAGGGCCGATGCTTTCAACCAAATCAACGCCCACCCCAGTCGCAATCAGCGGGGTCATAATATCGGCAAACATAATTGCTGCATCAACGCCCAAACGGCGCACTGGCTGCAAGGTTACTTCAGCACACAATTCGGGCTGATAGCAAATATCCATAAAGCCATATTGCTCACGGATGGCACGGTATTCGGGCAGCGCACGGCCAGCCTGACGCATAAACCAAACTGGGGTGGCATCCACAGCTTCGCGCCGACAGGCTCGCAAAAATCGATCTTGCATAATAATTGATATGTCCTTGTATGGTTTGCTGAATCCGTTCGATCAGGCAACCGAGCCAGAATTGCGGTTGGTACAACTATTCTGGCTCGGTTTGCCGCCTAAATCATGGCTAGGGCTTCGCGAATTGGCCGATTGACCCCAGTGATGATTGGCGTATCGTTGAGGGTGTAGCGGCGAGCTTCGGTTGAGCGCAGCGCAATTACCAATTCTTCAAAGCGTGGCAAGCTATCGGTTTCATAGGCCACAATAAATTCATGATCATCGATGCCAGTGGTGTAGAGCAACACTTGGCGTACATCGGCATACTCGTGGCCGACGCGAATGTGTTCATTCATCATGCCTTGGCGGGCATCGCGGCTCATCAAATACCATTCTTTGGTTTTGGTAAAGGGATAAACGATCAAATAGGGTTCGCGATCTTCGAGGTCGATCGCTTGTTCTTGGGTCGTGGGGCGTTTGGTGTAGTTGGAAGGCCGAGTAAAGCCAAAATAGAGGTTGGTTTGCTCAAAATAAGCGCCGATGCCAGTTTGCAGCAAGCGGCTGGTCATTTCTTGCATGGCGATTGGCGACGTACCCTTGCGCCACAGCAACAAATCGGAGTTGAGCTTAAAGCCAATTGTGCTATAGGCATAGGTCACAATTGAAGGATAGGCCTCTTCGACCACTTGGGCGAATTGTTCGCGCAAATCTTCGCGGGCTGCGGCGGGCAAGCGTCGCCATTCGGGGGCAGCCTTGAAAGTGGTGTATTGAACAAACAATTGGCCTTCGGTGGAATTTGGCAATTTAACGTCTTCCATGGAAGCTTAATTCCTTTATAACAGTGATGGATTGCCCATCAACACTGAATTAGATTGCCTCAAAATCGAGGCGGAATAATTGCTGGGCGGCGTGGGCCAACTGTGGGCTGGCCGCAGTATCTTTAATCGCCCGCATTGGTTGATGTAATAATTTATTGATAATCGCGCTGGTCAGGGCGGAAACTGCTTGCTGCTGCTGCTCAGAAAGATCCAAACGGGCGAGCGTGCGTTCAAGCTCGGCTAAACGAATTGCCTCGGCGTGCGCACGCAAGGCGCGAATCGTTGGCAAAACAGCCTGAGTTAGCCACCATTCCTGCCATTTGATCAGCTCGCGTTCGACAATCGCCTCGGCTCCGGCAACTTCGGCAGCTTTGCTAGCCCGATTGCGTTCGCAGATTGCCTGCATATCATCGACATCGTAGAGCCAAACCTCGGGTAATGCCCCAACATGGCGATCAATATCGCGGGGCACGGCCAAATCGAGCAGTACCCATTGGCGTTGGCGTTGCGCTTGCAAGGCTTGCGCTTGTTCGAAATCCAGCATCAATTCAGGCGATGACGTACAGCTAATCACCACATCGCTGGCCTGCAACACTGCCGAAAGTTCGCTGATTGGCTTGGCTGCAACCTTATGATGCTCCGCCAAACGCGCTGCTCGTTCAAATGTGCGGCTTAGCACAGTGATGTTACTGGTATATTCCAAATAATGTTTGAGCGCCAACTCGCCAGTGCGGCCAGCTCCGATAATCACCACTGAACGATCAGTGAGATCGAGGTGTTGACGGGCAAGGCTAAGGCCAACCGAAACGACTGATAATTGAGCATGGGCCAATTGCGTTTCGGTGCGTACCAACTTACCCGTGGTCAAGGCAGCCTGAATCAATCGATGCATGGTTGTGCCCAGCAACTCGGTTTGTTGGGCCGCGTTATAGGCTGTTTTGATTTGGCTCAAAATTTGAGCTTCGCCCAGCGCCATCGAATCGAGGCCTGAAGCCACCCGAAACAAATGGCGCACAGCATCCTCATCGAGATAGGTATAGACATGCGGCATGAGTTCATCGAGATCGATTGAGCGCTGCTGAGCCAAAAATTGGCGCAATGAACGCCCGCCGTCGGCTTCTTCGACCAAGGCATACAACTCCACCCGATTGCAGGTTGAGAGAATAAAGCCCTCAACGGCGATCTGGCGTAGGCTGCTCAGAGCTTGAGCTAAATCGGCCTCGGCAAAGGCGATTCGCTCGCGAATTGAAATTGGGGCCGTGCGTTGATGTGCCCCCACAACCACCAGTTGCACAGTAAACTCCCAGTAAAAAGCAAATAGCAATCATCATCGAGCGCAACCAACAAGAATCCCCAAAGCATGATCGATGCGAATTTGCTTTTGCACTTACGAGCCTGCTTGTTCAAAACCTTCGATTGTTCCGAGCAGCGTTGCATCCATAAACAAATCGAGGCGTGTCCGCAGTTCTACGACGGTTGCCACATCGATTGGACGGACCGATTGTGGCTTGGCCAACTGGGCAAACGCCCGCCGAAAAAACAAAAAGGCCTCGACTGTATCGTGCATCGAGACTCCCATTTCGCGAGCTTCGCGCCCATAGGTAGCCCCAACAGCTTTGGCCTCGGCCAAGATGCGCTCATCAAGATCGTTGCTATTGACATATTGCATCAACATGCCAAACAAACGTTGGCCTAAGCCACGCATGCGCTCGGTGGTTGGGTTGGTGTCAAAACGAGCGTGCCAACCTTGGCCCATCAACTCGCGAGTATCGAGATGCCAATGGCGGGTTTGGCCTAATTCAGGCACTGGCGTATGATCGGGCTGTTGCTGATTGACCATGCGCTCAACCGCTGCCCGCTGAAAACGGCGATGGCCGCCAAGCGTGCGTTTGGTTGGTACCAAACCAGCGTCGCCCCAACGCCGCACCGTCGAAGGTGCTGCGCCGAGTAAATCGCTGGCCTCGCTCAATGAAAGCCATTCTGGGTCGATGTCGATGCTTAATTCTGTCATGAATCTATAAATTCTACCAAATCTACCACTAGAAATCTATCATTGGTATTGTATCTAAAAGCTGCCAGAGTGTCTAGTTGACAAAACACGCAATTAACGACACATCACAATTGCTAACAATTGTTGTAACGTTTGCAATGGCATAACGTATCGCTCTAAAGTACTAGGGGCGAGCATAAATTTGGCATATTGTCGATTTGGCGTGGCTGCTGGTATAATGCAAGCTTGTAGAGGAGAGCTACCTCTCCCCAGATATTTAACTGAATGAGTGAGGCAACGTATGCAACGAACCGTTCGCATGGGCTTGCTACTGTTGTTGGCTTTTGGATTAATGCCCTTGATTCAACGCCCAGCGCAGGCAGCGACCCTCGATGATCAGATTATTGCCGATGAAATTCTGGTAACGTTTAATGATGGCTATCGTGTCAGTGCGAATGGGGCATTCTTCGAAGGTTCTAAGGCATTGAAAAATGGGCTAGGCATTGGGCCGTTGGTCTCGACCCAAGCACTTGATGGCGCTGGTCAAGTGGCAATGCTGAAACTTCCGGCAGGCACGAATGGCGATGCCAAAATTGCCCAATTGCTCAAAAATCCCGCAGTACGCTATGCCGAATACAATGCTGTGCGTGAGATTTTGGTCGATCCCAATGATGAATATTACACCGAACAATGGGGCTTGCCCAAGATTGGCGCTAATGCTGCTTGGGATATGACCCAAGGCAACAGTTTGGTGATTGCCATTATTGATACTGGTGTTTCACCAACCCACCCCGATTTGGCTGGCCATGTGTTGCCTGGCTACAATGCCTTGCAAAATAATAACAATAGCCAAGATGATCAAGGCCACGGTACCGCCATGGCTGGGATTGCCGCTGCCCTAACCAATAATGGTCAAGGTGTAGCTGGAGTTTGTTGGAACTGCCAAATCTTGCCAGTCAAAGTGCTGAACAGTCGTGGTCAAGGCACTTCGGCAGATATTGTCGAAGGCATGTATTGGGCTGTTGATAATGGTGCACGGATCATTAGTATGAGTTTGGGTGGCCCACGGGGCACGCAAGCCGAACAAGATGCAGTCAATTACATTTATAGCAAAAATATTCCACTGTTTGCCTCATCCGGCAATTCGGGCGATGAAGGCAATCCTCGGATGTATCCAGCCGCCTTTGATCATGTGATTGCGGTTGGAGCCACGTCAATCGATGATCGGGTTGCAAACTTCTCGTCATATGGCGATTATGTTGATATTGCTGCTCCAGGCGTAGATATTGTGACGACTGGTTGGGATCGTGGTGATGGCTATGAAATTGGTAGCGGTACATCGCCAGCCTGTCCGTTTGTGGCTGCCACGGCGGCTTTGGCGTTGAGTGTTTGGCCTGAACTTTCAGTCGATCAAATTGAAAAGTTGATTACTGGTAGTGCCGTTGATATTATGACTCCTGGCAAGGATGTTTATAGTGGTTTTGGCCGACTGGATACCTATAAGACCGTGCAAAATGCTGTTTTGCGCACGATTCCAGGCGAACCACAACCGCAACCACCAGCTCCGCCAGCGCCGCAGCCACCAACTCCACAACCACAACCAGGTAATCCGGCGTTTGTGCCTGTGGGAGCGCCCCCGTTGCCTGCACCTGTCGGCGAAGTCTATTTCCCCGAAACTGGCCATAACTTGCGTGGCGAGTTCAAAAACTACTGGGATCGTAATGGTGGCTTGGCGGTCTTTGGTTTCCCAATTAGCGAAGAATTTACCGAACAAACCCCTGAAGGTTCGTTTACGGTGCAATACTTCGAACGCCAACGCTTTGAATTTCACCCTGAAAAAGCTGCACCTTACAACGTATTGCTGGGTCGCTTAGGCGATGCTGTGCTGCGGGATCGCGGCGACGATTGGTCTAACTTCCCCAAAACTGGGCCAGAAAATGGCTGTATCTATTTCGATCAAACCCAGCATAAGATTTGTGGCGAGTTCCGCAAATATTGGGAAAACAATGGGCTGAATGATCCTGCTTTGAGCAAATATGATCGCAGCTTGCAATTGTTTGGTTTGCCATTATCGGAGCCAACTACTGAAACCAATCGCGATGGAGCAACCGTCACGACCCAATGGTTTGAACGCGGGCGCTTTGAGTATCACGAAGGTCAAGGTGTGCTGTTAGGTTTGTTGGCCAAAGAATATGCCAACAATCGCAGTTGGCGCTAATCTCGTTTAGAATGGCTGAAGCCAGCTTGTCTCTTGGGCTGGCTTCAGTATCACATAAGATGGGGAAACGACGCTCGATTCGGTTGCGAGAGAACAACCAGCGTGGTACACAACTTGATGAAGAGGCGCGTTGATAGGTTTTAGGCTGCTGAGAGCAGCATTTATTTGGAGGACTTTGTGGTTTTACGTCGGATTTTAGGCATCGTGACTGCAGCCCTTGCGGTAGTTACCCTCTCTGTTCAACCTCGATCAACCGTCGCCGCTGAACCAATCAAGCTTGATACCCAATGCTTTGATGTTCCTGGGATTACCAATTGTTTAGATGACAAGTTTTTGACCTATTGGCGCTCGAATGGTGGATTGCCAGTTTTTGGCTACCCCATCACTGCGGCTGCCAATGAAGTTAACGCCGACACTCAGCAAAGCTACTTGACCCAATGGCTCGAACGTAATCGTTTTGAGTTGCACCCCGAAAATGCCGGCACACCCTACGAAGTCTTGTTGGGCTTATTGGGCAAAGAACGGCTTGCGCAATTGAATCGCCAAATCGAACCACGCGAAGCAGGCCCAGTTGAAGGCTGTTTGTGGTTTGAGCAAACTGGTCATAACGTGTGTAACCAAGCAGGCAATTTGGGTTTCAAGAGCTATTGGCAATCGCATGGCTTGAAAATTGATGGCTTGGATACCTATGCTCGTTCATTGCAATTGTTTGGCTTGCCCTTAACCAGCGCCCAAACTGAAACTAACGCTAATGGTGATACGGTTGTCACCCAATGGTTTGAACGTGCTCGCCTCGAATGGCACCCAAGCAACCCTGATGAATTTAAGGTACTCTTAGGCTTGCTTGGCAAAGAAATCCTTGATGGTCGCAGCCAACCGATCCCAAGCCCAACTCCAGCGCCCATCCCAAGCCCAACTCCAGCGCCCATCCCAAGCCCAACTCCAACTGACCCTTGTGCCAGCACACCTGAGCCAATTTCAGCACGGATCAAACCTGCCAAATGTGGCCCTGCTGGAACCGTCTTTACTTTTGATGTCTATGGGTTCCAAGCAAACGAAGATGTTGGTTTCTGGATCACTGATCCCAGCGGAAACAATGTTGGCACAGCCGACACCTTGAATATTGGTCCACAAGGTGGAATCAATGGGCTTCAATTTAACACCCGAGGTTTCTACTCAGGTACATGGCAATTTACTATGCAAGGTGTATCGAGTGGCCATACTTCAATCATCTATTTTACGATCACCCAATAAGTTGATTGCTCGAATTGATTGAGTGATTTCAAACCCAGTTTGTTGCTTGTGGCAATAAACTGGGTTTTTGTTATGATTAGGCTATTCCATTATTTTGATGCTGTTTGCAGCATGTTTGGAGGAAATAGTGAGTGTGATCCGTCGAATGCTTGGTTTGGCGACTGCAACCTTGGCAGTGGCTGCCTTAGCAATCCAGCCACGCCCAACCGCCGCCGCTGAGCCAATTATCCTTGAAACCCAATGTTTTGATGTGCCTGGAATTGTCGAATGTTTGGACGACGATTTCTTGAGCTATTGGCGCAATAACGGTGGCTTGCCAGTGTTTGGTTACCCGATCACTGAAGCGGCTGATCAATATAATGTTGATAGCGATGATTTCTATTGGACGCAATGGCTCGAACGCAATCGTTTTGAGTTGCACCCCGAAAATGCCGGCACGCCTTACGAGGTGTTATTGGGCTTGTTGGGCAAAGAACGCTTGAGCCAACTTGGCCGTGAGATCGAGCCACGCGAAGCTGGCCCAGTTGAAGGCTGTTTGTGGTTTGAACAAACGGGCCATAATGTTTGTAACCAAGCAGGCAATTTAGGTTTCAAGAGTTATTGGCAATCGCATGGCTTGAAAATTGAAGGCTTAGATACCTATGCTCGTTCATTGCAATTATTTGGTTTGCCCTTAACTAGTGCCCAAACTGAAACCAACGCCAGCGGCGATACCGTGATCACCCAATGGTTTGAACGTGCCCGTCTCGAATGGCATCCAAACAATCCTGATGAATTTAAGGTACTTTTGGGCTTGCTCGGCAAAGAAATTCTCGATGATGTCAGCGAACCACTGCCACCAGCCGAACAATGTGCCCAAACTCCCGATCCCGTGTCGGCGAATATTCGGCCCACCAAATGCCCTCAAGTTGGCACGGTTGTCTTCTTCGATTTCTTTGGTTTCCAACCAAATGAAGAAGTCGTTTTGTGGGTTGTCGATCCTGCTGGCGAAGTCTATGAATTTGATGAAGGAACTACGATTGGGCCAAGTGGCTCAATTGAGAACGCTGAATGGCCAACGGCTGGTTCAGAAACGGGTTTGTGGCTGATTTCGTTGGAAGGCAAGACCAGCGGGCATATTGCTGATATTTATTTTACCGTCATGCCCTAAGCTGATCGTTTGACCATGGCCCCGCAGCTTCCTAAATGCTGTGGGGTTTTTTTGTGCTCGAGGGTAGTACCAAGGTAGTCTAGCGCTAGAGATATATTCCTGTTAGGCTATCGGCCATTGGTGTATGGCAATTGTTGGTTGCTCAAGCATTGCTCTCCACATCGCTCCTACTTGAGTACTATTAATGGCTTGTTAATCGGTTAACCATCCTACGGCCTGAGATCTGCGTAGAAACTGGCAGCGGTAGCTAAATCGACAGCGGAATGAGAGGTTTTGGCAGCTTTTTCGCTAGGTTTGGCATGCGTCACATGCTACACTTCAGCCGTCTACAACATGCCGATCCATTTTTGGCGACAGAGGAGCTTCGTTCTTATGAAAGCAAAAAATAGCCGTTTACAAGGATTCTACCAACTTTCGCCGCTCGATCGTTTGCAAGCCGTGGGGGCTTTCGATGGCTTGAATAACGATGATTTGCGAGCGTTACATGGCGCTGGCAGTTTAACCATCGAACGCGCCGATAAAATGATTGAAAATGTGGTTGGAACCTATAGCTTGCCCTTAGGCATTGCTACCAACTTCCAAATTAATCGCAAAGATACCTTGATTCCGATGGTTGTTGAAGAACCATCAATCGTGGCTGGGGCTTCGTTTGCGGCTAAATTGGCTCGCGAAGGCGGCGGGTTTACCACCAGCAGCACCGAATCATTGATGATTGGTCAAATTCAACTTGTGCATATCGCCGATCACGCGGCAGCCAGCGAAATTATTTTGCGCAATAAAGCTGATTTGCTGGCAATCGCCAACCGTCAAAGTACCTCGTTGGTGGCCTTGGGTGGTGGTGCCAAAGATGTTGAAGTGCATTCATTCCCTGCTAGCCCAATGGGGCCGATGTTGGTGGTGCACTTAATCGTCGATTGTTTGGATGCAATGGGTGCAAATGCGATCAACGCAATGGCTGAGGCAGTTGCCCCACGGCTCGAAGCATTAACTGGCGGTCGTGCCTACTTGCGCATTCTCTCGAACTTGAGCGATCGGCGTTTGGCAACTGCCCGTTGTGTTATTCCGGCTCGCGCCTTGGATCGTTCGGACTTGCGCGGTGAAGATGTGATCGAGGGGATTTTGTGGGCCTATGCCTTCGCTGCTGTTGATCCCTATCGCGCTACTACCCATAACAAAGGCATTTTGAACGGCATCGATCCGGTGTTGTTGGCAACAGGCCAAGATTGGCGGGCAATCGAATCGGGTGCGCATGCTTACGCTGCTCGTGATGGTCGCTATACCTCATTGACCACTTGGGAACAAGATGCTGAAGGCAATTTGGTTGGCACATTGACCATGCCGTTGGCAGTTGGAATTGTGGGTGGGGCAGTTAAGGTGCATCCAACGGCGGCGGCGGCCTTGAAGTTGTTGAATGTTAGTTCAGCTCGCGAATTGGCTGAAGTGTGTGTCTGTGCTGGTTTGGCCTCAAACTTGGCAGCAATGCGGGCTTTGGCAACCGAAGGCATTCAGCGTGGCCATATGAGCTTGCATGCTCGTCAAATTGCCATGAGTGCTGGGGCACCACCAGCCTTGGTCGAAGAAGTGGCCGAGCGTTTGATTGCTGAACGTTGCATCAAGCCAGCCCGCGCCGCCGAAATTGTGCGCGAAATGCACGAGCTGTTCGCCTTGCAACGGATTGAGGTTGGAGTTCCCTGCTAATCAAACTTGCTCCTTAAGCCAAAAAGGCCAGCACCTCGTAGACAAGGTGCTGGCCAAATTATTTAACCTTACGAGCGTTCTAGCCTTCGACAAGCGTGGTTTGAGCTTGGCGAAAGCGCCCAATCGCCCGATATTTAGCATAGCGCTGTTCAAGCAATTGATCGATTGTTAGGGCACTCAGGGTCGTAATTTGCTCACGGAGTGCGCTCGCAACTGCTTGTAAAATTACTGGCACATCCATATGCGCCCCACCCTCTGGCTCGGGAATAATGGTATCAGCAATGCCAAAGCTGTGGAGATCTTGGGCTGTGATTTTCATGGCTTTGGCAGCTTCCGAGGCTTTACTCGAATCGCGCCAGAGAATTGCGGCACTGGCTTCAGGCGAAGCCACCGAATAGACAGCATGCTCAAGCATCAACAAACGGTCGGCAACCCCGATCGCCAAAGCGCCCCCAGAGCCGCCTTCGCCGATCACGGTCGCAATAATTGGCACTGGCAAATCGGCCATAACCAATAAATTACGGGCGATGGCTTCGGCTTGGCCGCGTTCTTCGGCGGCCATGCTTGGGTGTGCGCCAGCAGTATCAATTAACGTCAAAATCGGCATGTTGAATTTTTTGGCATGCTCCATTACCCGCAAGGCCTTGCGATAGCCTTCAGGGTGCGGTGAGCCGAAGTTGCGCCGAACGTTCTCTTTGGTGTCGCTGCCCTTTTGATGGCCGATGATCGCCACGCTGCGGCCATCGATTTTGCTTATACCACAGACCAGCGCCTGATCATCACCATGATGGCGATCACCACGGAGTTCAAAAAAATCTTCACACAGCACCCGAATATAATCAAGGGTACGTGGGCGTTGGGGATTACGGGCGATTTGCACCTTATCCCAAGGCAATAACTCAGTTAACGTTGTCACGTTTTGACCTCTGCGTGGGGCTTATTGGTGGCCCGCTACGACATGTTCGCGATGATCAGCCGATGATACGGGGCGTTGATACAGGCGCAACAAACGCCCGATGGTTGCCCGCATGTCCGAGCGTGGCACAACTGCATCGATCATGCCATGTTCAAGGAAAAATTCTGCGGTTTGGAAGTTTGGTGGCAATTTTTGGCGAATCGTTTGCTCGATCACCCGTCGCCCAGCAAAGCCAATATTCGCACCTGGCTCGGCCAAAATAATATCGGCAACTGAGGCATACGAGGCTGAAACCCCACCATAGCAAGGGTCAACCAAGAGCGAGATATGGGGCTGACGCATGCGAGCCAAGCGCGTGAGCGCGACCGAAACTTTGGCCATTTGCATCAGGGCAAAAATCCCTTCGTGCATGCGAGCGCCACCCGAAGCATTGATCGTCAGCACAGGCACGCCGCGATCGGCAGCGCGTTCAACTGCTCGCGCCACTTTTTCGCCAAAGACGCTGCCCATCGAGCCGCCCATAAATTCAAAATTACAGGCTGCGATTTCAAATGGCAAGCCTTCGATGCTGGCGCTACCGCTCATCACAACATCGTTAGTGCCAGTGCGTTCGCTGGTGGCAGCCAATTTCGCTTCGTAATTATCTTTGGGGCTAACAAAGCCCAAAATGTCGATCCCTTGTAGATCAGCATCATATTCGACGAATGAATCAGCATCAGCCAAAACTTCAATCCATTCGCGTGAGCTAATCCGCGAGTGATAGCTGCATTTTGGACAGACTTTTAAGGCATCATTGAATTGTTTTTGATAGGTCAATTCGCCACAATTGGCGCATTTGGCCCACACATTATCTGGTATTTGTTGCTCACGCCGCGAAGACGTGAAGGGTAACGGCGCACGCCGAAAAAAATCTTTCAAATCGGAACCTCCACGGTCATTTTTGAGCCGTATTGGGATTATAGCATAGCACGCAGTGCGTCATGGACGGCTATTTTTGAACCATTTCAGTTTTTCCCATGGCGCTAAAAAAATCCCAAAGGTTAGTCCAAATGCGCCAAATGGCTGATATAAGAGCCATACTACTAAAATAACTCGATGTTTCCAGCCCACAATCTGCTTAACTAGCACGGGGCGTTGCCCTTCAAAAAAGCATTGCTCAGGGCTATTTTTGCTGCTTGGGCTATAGCGACTGCCCTCAAAATTATGAGCTTGAGCATACGCTTGGCAAATTCGCTCGAAATAGTAAAACTTCATCAATAATGCTGGCCCAATCAGCAAACTTGCTAATAGGATGATAAACAGGCTTAGCCGCAAAACACATGTTCGTTGATGAGGGTATCGCATAACTTGCTTCCTTATAATAGTTAATCTAACAGACGGAGCATGGTTGGGCGAGCTTACTTGGGCCAAAACTTTACTTAATTTAACATAACTGTTAACAATTCAATCGCAATTGATTAAACCAAGCAGCCTAGGCTAGCCCTGTGACCCATCATCACCAGAGGAGCCAACGCTATGACGCTTGCAACGATCAGCAGCACGACCCCACGTTTAACGGTTAAGTGTGCCACGACGAGCGCCGAAATTGAGCAAGCCCTGCGCTTGCGCTATCGCGTTTTTGTTGAAGAAGCCAATAACTCGCGACTTTGGAACGACCATGGGCTTGAATATGATGTGTTTGATCAATGGTGCGACCATCTCTTAGTTATCGACCAAAATTGTGACCAAGTAGTGGGCACTTATCGTTTGTTGCCTGGCGAGCGTGCTTTAGCCAATCAAGGCTTTTATTCGCAAACCGAATTTGATCTTGCCAAATTTAGCCATTTAGCCAATGCCTTGGAGCTTGGCCGCAGTTGTATCGCCGCCGATTATCGTGGTACACGCGCCATTCAAATGCTCTGGGGCGGGATTGCCAACTACCTCGCTGAGCGCCCACATAGCCATTTGATTGGCTGCGCCAGCATGAACCACGATGAATTGCCTGATGTAAGTGCCTTATATAGTATGCTGCGCCAGCATAATGTGATTACTGATCGGTATAACGTGCAGCCTTTAGCCAGCCATCGTATGGCCGATTTGCGCTGTTTGCCCATGACTTGTAGCGAGCGTGAAATGGTACGGCGCTTGCCACCATTAATTAAAGGCTATCGTTGGATGGGCGCTGAATTGGCGGGCGAGCCAGCCTATGATCCTTTATTCCATACCACCGATTTTTTTGTAGTATTTGAAACCAGCCAAATGACCAAGCGCTATCAACGCCATTTTGCCAGCTCGTATCAAGCGACAGCATGAGGTGGCTATGTATCAATTGCTGGCTCATTTGACCGCCCACCCTCAACGCTTGGCGCGAGTACGGCGTTTTGGTGGTTGGCTGCCGCAACAACTGATTATTGCGTTGACATGGCCATTAGCCTTGGGTTTGTATTGGGGCGTGCCGCGCTTACGCCGCCATTTGCAACGCAACTTGGTGTATGTGCTGATCGATGGTTCGTGGCTGTGGCGCACCGGCATTTGTGTGCGCTATCTGCAACATCTGCTGTTATTGCTCTATGAAGTGATGATCGGGATTGATCGCTTGGCGGCGGAGCAGGTGGTGCTTGAAGGCGTTGAACATATTGAAACGGCACTGGCCCAAGGGCGTGGCGTGATTCTCTACACGCCGCATCAAGGCAATTTCTTCTATAGCTACTGGCGTTTGGCTCAACACTACAATTGTTTGACGGTTGGTACAGCGGGCAGCCCTGAGTTGCGCCCACTCTACGAGCATTTCAATCGCTTGGGCTGTGCAGGCTTTGATTACGATGCAACGTCGCCGCGTGAGTTGATTCGGGGTTTGCGCCAGCATCTCAAAGCCAATGGCGTGGTCTTTTTGCTGGGCGATTTTTGGCGACCGAATTTTCCTGAGGCCAGCTTTTTTGGCTTGCAATCACGCACACCCCAAGGCGCGGCAACCTTTGCGCTAGAAGATAATGTGCCAATTGTGCCATGCTACAGCGTGCGTGAAGGCCACCGCCATCGCCTCATTTGCGAAGAAGCTGTGCATCTGGGGCGAAGTTTTAGCCGCCAACAACGCCGCGAGGCCACCGATGAACTCAATGAGTGGATGGCCTCGGTAATTAGTGATAATCCCAGTCAATGGTTGTATTGGTTCAATTGCCAAGAGCGTTGGGAAGGCCATGACCTGCGTTTGCAAGAGCAAAGTGTCGGCCAGGTGCTGCACGCCTAGCGCAAAATATAGTAGGTTGCGCGTTTTTGGCCGATCTTCAAAATCAAGCCCCGATCGACCAAATCCGAGAGATCGCGGCGAATGGTTTCGGGCGAAACATCGGGGCTAAGGTCTTGCAAATCGCGGTTGGTGATGCGGCGATTTTCAGTTAAAAAGACCAAGGCTCCGATTTGGCGTTCGTTCAAGCCCAAAGCTTCCCATTTTGCCGTATCGATGATGGAATTATTGGCGACGTTCATGCCTTTGTTGCGCAGGGTTACCAAAAATCCCGCAGCGGTTTCGCGAAATTCGGGCGGTGGCAAGCCAGCATCGGCCATTTGGCGCTGCATCCGATCGATGCCATAGCCGAGCCGTTCGATCAAGCCCAAATCGGCCAGCACTTGCACCAATGTTTCGTTACGGCTAAACCGCTCAGCAGCGATATTATCGATCGTTACGTGGCCTGGCAAGCGACCTGGACTATAGACTTCTAGGCGATCAACAAACATGGCAATGCGAATACCCTCGCCGCGCACGGTGTAATCGCGGTGGGCCACGGCATTAACCAAGGCTTCACGCACCGCGGCTGGCGGATATTCCGTCCAATCTTCGCGTTCGAGGCCAACCATGCGCGAACCGCGCCGCATATGTTCACCCAGCCAAAGCTCGGCGCGACGCACTTGGTCGGGTAAGGTTGTGCGAATATCGACCCGCTCGAATTCATCGCTCATCTCGTTGCCCGTGTAGCGTACCAAGGTCAGTTCGCATTGGGGATAATCGCGCTCGGTGGTGATGCTGAACAGCAACATGCCAGCATTGGTTGGTTGATAGTTGGCTTGGGTATCGCGAACGAGGCAGCCACGCCGATAGAGCCAACCCATGGGGTCAACATCGGCGGGCGGACCAATGCGGGCCACATACGATTGAATTTTCATCTCGCTCAGATCGCCCATTGTGACGTTTTCGGGCCGCACGCGCTCCCAACCAACCTCGCCACGCTCGATCAGCAATTGGCGCAAAGCATTGGGCGGAATTGGCGCATTGCTCGGGCCTTCGCGGCGTAAATATTTGCCATGTAAACTGTAGACATTGGGCAAACCAGGCGGAACCTCGATCAACAAGACGGTTTGTTGATTGCTGGTAATTTGTTGGGGCAGAGGCAAAACCAGCGGCGGCGTGCAAGCCAGCGCTGCCTCTAAAGCTGCTTCTTCTGCTGCTTGAATATCTTGAACACCCTCGACTTTAGGCCTGACCCGCCCACTGATGCCAATGACTGCGCTGCCACCACCGCCATTAGCAAAAGCCACTAAAGTTTCAGCCAAATCTTCAGGCCGAAACCGTTCACGGAAGCAGGCCAGCATTTCGCTTTCGCCGTTTTCAAGTAACTGTTCAAGCATACACAACCCCAAACATTCAATAGGGCTGCAATTATAGCAGATCGAGGCTAGCGCTTGGTTTTGCGTCCGATCAATGAACGGATTGCTTCTTTACTCTCGAACCCTCACCCACAGCAACAGGTGAGAAGGTCAGAACCCCTTACTCAACCAACTTGCCAAGTTCGCGCAGATGCTGCTTGACCGCCTCGGCAATGGCCGGATCATCTGCTAAAAACTGCGATTGTGATGGATACATCACCGCTGAACGAGGATGAAACGAATAGACTAACTTGCCTTGCAGGTCTGGATTTTCCATCAGAATAAAATCTGTAGGGAGAGCCATTGCCGGATAGTCGAAGCGCCGTGGACTAATTGCCGAAACCACCTTGCCTCCAAATAAGCGCTGGCCTTGATAGACTACAACAAATGCCCCATCACCACCCCACATATAACCAGGCGCATCCATACTGGTTTGGCCCCATGGATTGGTGAAGGTGATGGTTTGAGTTTGCCAATGATAGCTGAGCAATAAATCTTCGGTTACGGTAAAGGCACTTTGCGCTAAGGGCACAGCCTGTAAAATCTGCCACGCGGTTTCGGCAGTGGGGCCAAGCCCTGGCACGGCCTCTTGATCGAAAATGTATACTGCAAACTGATTGGCTGTGGGTGGAGGTTGATCGGTTTGGATGCAGCCAATCAGCACTATGAGTAACCAGCAATAGCGCAAGCACATCATGGTCCTCATCCTTTACTCAACTAACTTGCCAAGCTGGCGCAAATGCTGCTTGACGGCTTTGGCTGCTGGAAAAATGGGAGCTGATAGCCCTCAGTTCTACTCAATGCTGTTGATTATAACGGCATAGCTAGCTAGTACAAGGGTGGTTTTTTGATAATGGATTTGTTGTTCACCACCCTTCCGTCCCGCCTCAAGGCGGGAGACGCAGGGGTTTTCATCCCCTGCACCCCTAAAGGGCAATGGACGCTGGACAAACATCCAATGATGAACCAAACATTCTACAATTTGGCTAGAAACAGAAACTTAAGAGCCATCGGGCAATTGTTAGGCTTAGTAGCCTTCAGGTTGGCGATAGGTCTCTAAATTGGAAAATTTAGTTGTTGAGCGAAAAAAGCGCAAGGGCACGATTCCGGTTGGGCCGTTACGGTGCTTGGCGAGGTGAATTTCGGCGATGCCCTTCTTATCTGTTTCGGGATCATACAGTTCTTCACGATAAATAAACATTACAATATCCGCATCTTGCTCGATACTGTTATGCACAATGATGTTATTTGCCACAAAATTATGGAGCATATCCACAGTCAAATCATAAACTGGCTCAACGCCATCAGGCTCGATGCTGATGATTGTTTCCCATTCAATTGCTGTTGGCTGGCTGGTGCTACCCAATTCATGGGCAATTTCCTGTGAGATGGCAATTTGACTGGTTTGATGCAATTGATCAAGCCGTTGCCAACCATCAATGGTTAAAAATTTATGGTTAGCTGTGGCGCGAATACTGCGCCCTAGCTTAGTACGGAGTTTAAAAACAGGCTTTGTGCCAGTTGTAAAGGCATTGGTAACAGGCCGTGATTCTAGCTTCCAAGTTGCTTGATTCAGCGCTAGAACGTTAAAGCCTTGTTGCCCAACTAATTGATCGATTCGGACATAATGACCTTGATCAGGCAAATAGATTTGGGTATCGCCTGTGAGACACCCCGATTCGCGCAAATCGGAGAGCATGGGAACGTGGGTGGTGCGGCTTTCGACGGCCCGCGAAAGCTGCGAGAGCGCAATCACTGGCACATTGATTTCGCGGGCCAAGGCCTTGAGGCCACGGCTAATTTCGCTAATTTCTTGAACACGGTTGCCATCGCGTTTGCCGCCGCCCTGCATCAACTGCAAATAATCGATGATAATCAGATCGATGCCCGCCTCGGCTTGCAAGCGCCGACATTTGGAGCGCACATCCATAATGCTGGCCCCAGGTGAATCATCGATATAAATTGACATGGTGGAGAGCTTACCAAGCGCCTCAGTCAGCAACTGCAAATCACTATCGCGAATTTGGCCGGTACGCAGTTTTTGCATATCCACGCCAGTTTCGGTGGCCAAAATCCGCTGCATCAGCTGATCACGACTCATTTCAAGGCTAAAAATCGCTACGCAGGCCTCCGATTCCTTGGCGGCGTTGTAGGCAATATTCAAGGCCAAACTGGTTTTGCCAGTGGCTGGCCGCGCCGCCAAAATCAACAAGTCGGAGCGTTGCAAGCCACCAGTTAATTTATCAAAATCGCTAAAGCCTGTTTTGAGGCCCACAACTTCGCCGCCGCGCTCCTGCATTTGGCTAATTTGGTCGAAGAAACTATCGACGACTGCGCCAATATGAATAAAGCCATCGGTGGTGCGGCGCTGCGAAACCGCAAATAACTCTGATTCGGCCTGATCGAGCGCGGCCTCAAGCTCTTGAGTTTCGTCATAACCGAGGGCCGCAATCTTGCCGCCAGCGATGATCAAACGACGCAATAGTGCGGTGCGTTCAACGATGCGGGCATAATATTCAACGTGCACCGAGGTTGGCACACTATTTGAAAGCTCAAGCAAATACTGAACCCCGCCGACGACCTCTAATTGATCTTTGCGGCGTAGCTCATCGGTAACATTGACCAAATCGGGTGGCACACGGCGGTTGTAACAGGCCACTTGGGCATTAAAAACTAAGCCATGCTTTTCAAGATAAAAATAGTCGCTAGCAAGCCAAGGTGCAACTGGAATAATTGCATCACGATCAAGCAAAATCGAACCAAGGGTGGCACGTTCGGCGTTAATATCGGCGGGTAACGACTTATCCATAGCGACCTCGGATGTGGAAAATGTTGGGATAACGGGTGGATACACAGTCGAAAAGCTGTGGAAACCAACGACTAAAGCACTGATGCCGCGCTCATTGGCGCGGCATCAGCGGTTGGACCAAACGAATGAACTAGGCTTCGGTGCTCGCAACTTCGGCAGCTTCGGCTGCGGGCTGAACACTACCTTCACCATTTTCACCTTCGACCACCACATTGATGTGTGGTTCGAGACCAGCGAGCAACCGCACGCCGATTGAATACACACCAGTGCGCTTGATTGGCTCGTCGAGTTGGATTTTGCGGCGATCAACTTCTTGACCGATGGCTGCTTGCAATTTTTCAGCAATGTCTGAGCTGGTTACTGAACCATACAAGCGATCTTGTTCGCCCACTTTGGTGACGAACTTCAAGGTTACGCCATTGATGCTGTCGGCCAAACCGCGTAATTCTTCACGTTGTTTAGCTTCGAGTTTGCGTTGTTTGGCCAAGCGTTCTTCAGCTTGCTTGATCAAACCAGGTGTTGCAAACACAGCCAGCTTCTTTGGCAATAAATAATTGCGACCGTAGCCACCAGATACTTCTTTGATGTCGCCCGCAGTACCAAGGTGTTCGACATCTTGAATCAACAGAACCTTCACGGAATAGCTCCTTTAGTTTAGCGGTGCTGGTGCCCGCCACATCTGCGGGCTTGTATTTACAACCCTCATCAGGTGAGGGAGCATACCATGAGAATAGCCCCAAATTTGGGGCTGCGCGTTATCTTACCATAGATCATAATTTCTCGTCAAAGTCTTTTAGAAGGATGAATTATGAATTATGAGGGATGAAATCCTTTGAACTTTGATCATTCATCCTGCATAATTTATAAATTGACCACATCGTTGATAGTTTTCTTCATCCCTCATCCTTTCGACGTTGATAGTTTTCTTCATCCTTCATCCCTCATCCTTCATCCTTCTGGCTATTCCCTCGCCTAAACGTCTATGGTAAAATTAAGTTGCTTCCGCATTTGCGCCCATCGCCAAAGGATTGTTTAGGAGTGCAGCTATGGCCCAAGACCCGCCTTCATCTGTCGATTTAGCTGCTCGGCTGGCTCAGCTTGAACGTGAAAATCGCATTTTACAGGCCATGCTCGACACGGTGCCTGATGCGATTGTGTTTAAAAATGCTGATCTCACGATTGAGTATGCCAATCGCGCTTTTCGCGAATGGTTTGGCTTGCCGCTTGAGCAGTTTCATGTAGCCGATGATCGTTCGGGCGATGATGCCTATGCCTCAGAATATCAAAGCCACGATCGCCAAGTTTTGCGCAGTGGCCTTGGCAGCGAGTTTGAAGAGCGCTCGAATGCGCCCGATGGCTCGTTGATTACCACCCGTAGCATCAAACAACCAGTGCGTGAGGCCAACCAAGTCATTGGTTTGGTGGCAGTGTTGCGCGATGTCACCAGCGCGGCCCAAGCTTCGCGCTCACTGACCGAAACCCAAGCCCGACTTTCACGGATTATCTCGAATGTGCCTGGCATGGTTTTTCAGTTTGTGCTGCATCCCGATGGCACAAGCGAGTTTCCCTACGTGAGCGAGGGCATTCGCCAAGCCTTTGGGATTGATCCAGAACGCCTGACTTCGGAGCGCGATGCCCTTTATAACTGGATTCACCCCGAAGATCAGCCAGAATTTATTCGTTCATTTGTCGAATCGGGGCAACTGCTCGAGCCATGGCAATGGGAAGGTCGAGTGGTCTATGATGGCGTTGTGCGCTGGGTACGCGGTGCTTCGCGGCCAACTCGCACCGAGGCTGGCGATATTTTGTGGGATGGCGTGTTGATGGATATTACCTTGCAACGCGAAAATGAAGCTGCGTTGCGCCGCCTGCAAAATCGTTTGCAACAATTTCTCGATGCCACGCCTGTTGGGTTGTATGTGGTCGAGCCTGATGGTAAGCCCTATTATGCCAATGCCAAAGCCCAAGAGTTGCTCGGCCAACAAGTGATGCTGCCAGTCAGCCAGCAAACCGAGACCTATCGCACCTACAAAATTGGCAGCGAAACGCTTTATCCGCGCGAAGAGTTGCCAACCCAACGCGCCCTCAAGGGCGAAATGGTGCACCTTGATGATCTCGAATTTCGTTATGCTGATAGACCTGCAACCGCGATTGAGGTTTATGCTCGCCCGATTTACGACCCCAATGATCAAATTGAATATGCCATCGCGACCTTTTTCGATATTACCGAGCGCCGCCAAATTGCCCAAGAGCTGTTCGATTGGCGGCAACGCTTCGATTTGATCATGTCAACTGTCGAGTTGGTGATGTACGATTACGATGTTACCAACAATAAAATTGAATGGAGCGATTCGGTCACCAAGATTTTGGGCTATCCCAAGGCCGAATTTAGCCTGAGCCTTGATGCATGGGCTGCTGGTTTACACCCCGACGATGCGCCAGAAGCCTTACGCATGCTCGAAATTGCCCAAGAAAATTGTAGTACCTACGCGGTTGAATATCGCTTTTTACACCATTCTGGTCATTGGCTCTGGCTCTTAGATCGTGGTTTCTTTATTCCAAACAACGATGGTGTGGCAATCCGTATGTTGGGCTTGGTGCAAGATATTACTGAACGCAAACAAGCTGAAGTGATGCGCGAACAAATGCAGGGTCAAATTATTGAAGCTCAAGCTGCCGCGCTACGCGAACTTTCCACGCCATTAATCCCAATCAACGATCGCACGGTAATTATGCCGTTGATTGGCTCGATTGATTCGGCACGGGCGACCCAAATTGTCGAATCGTTGCTGCAAGGTGTGAGCCAAATGAATGCTGGCGTGGTGATTCTCGACTTAACTGGGGTTCCAGTCGTCGATACCCAAGTGGCTAGTGCTTTGTTGCAAGCGGCGCGGGCGGTGCGTTTGCTGGGCGCTGAGGTGGTATTAACCGGAATTCGCCCAGAAATTGCTCAAACTTTGGTTAGCTTGGGCATTAGTTTGGGTGATGTTGTGACCTTGAGCAATTTGCAAAGTGGGATCGAACGCGCCTTGAATCGACGTTTATCCTAAGCGAGGGGGTTTGTATCAACCCTGAAACTGAAATTTGGGCAACTGAATTAGCGGCGGCGATCGCCCACACCATTCAAGCACATACTTTTCAAGCGCGAACACCGCAAAATCAAGTGCGTTTATGGGATGGTCGCACGCCGTATGCCATGCACCCAATTTGGTGTGCCATGAGCATCTTGGCCGAACCCTTGTTGCCTGAAACGACCCGTCGCGTAGGCTCGATTGTGCTGCTCTGGCACGATTTGCTTGAAGATACCAGCGCTGATTTGTTGGAAAACACTCCTGAACAAGTGCGTCAACTGGTACAAGAAATGACTTTCGATGATTTTGATCATGAAATGCGTGATCTGTGGCAGCGCAGCGATTTGACCAAATTGTTTAAGCTTTACGACAAAACCTCGCAATTTTTTGATGCAATTTGGCTACGCGATGCCCGTTATGCCCAATTACTCCAGCATACCCAGCAATTAACTAGCTTTGTGCGCGAAACCTATGGCGAATTGAATATCGTCAAAGTAGCCCAAGCCTTGGCTGTGCCACGCGTTACAGCTGCACAATCAGGTTAGTTATGGATCAACGCTTGCGCGAAGTGCTCGAATATTTGGCCAAGCAATCGTTGGTCGAGCCAACTCGTTGGCAGCATTGGCAGTTAACCCCGATTGCTGGTGGCGCGAACAATCGGGTCTATCGAGCGCAATCTACCCATGCCGATTATGCGATTAAGTGGACGATTCGTGATGAGCGTCGCCGCGCATGGCGTGAGTATCAAGCGCTCCAGATAGTGGCTGAGTTTGATCGTTCGCTGGCTCCGCAGGCAGTTTGGCTTGATGAAGCCAATTTTGCCCAGCCAGTTGTGGTGCAAACCTGGATCGATTTTCCATCGTTGACGAGCATTCCCCAGGATTCGGCTCAATGGCAAGGCTTAATTGCCCACTACTGGGCGCTTCGCCAAATAACCCAAACATCAACCACGCTTGAACTACCCAAAGCAACCCTCAATATGACCAGTGTGGCTGATGGCAAGGCTTTGATCGAGCAACATTGCGCCAAAATTCCGACTGATCAATTGCCGATTGCGGTCGAAAATCTATTAATCTGGCTAGAAACTTGGGCTGCACCTGAGTTGCCTTGCCCGCCAATGAGTTTATGTCGGGTTGACAGCAATTGGCGCAATTTTTTGGCAACACCCACAGGCTTTGTCGCGGTCGATTGGGAAAACGCAGGCTGGGGCGATCCAAACTTTGATATTGTTGATCTGATGACCCATCCGGCCTATGCTGAGGTGCCGACTGAGCATTGGCCTTGGTTTGTGCAGGCCTATTGTGGCTTTGGCAACGACCCACAGGCTGCCCAGCGAATTGAGATTTATCGCACGTTGATGCTGATTTGGTGGGTTGTGCGTTGGCAACGGTATCTCTATGAAGTGCCACGCGGCTTGGATGAGCGACTGGTACAACGCCCGCCAGCTTGGTTGATTACGGCTCAAGCCAATTATCAACGCTATTTAAATCTAGCCCAACAGGCTATCAATCAATGGAGGTAATCGATGCAAAGCAAAGCTACGACTGTCGAGCAATATCTGGCAGAGTTGGCTCCTGAGCGCTACAGCGTGATCGAGCCAGTGCGCCAATTGATCTTGCAGCATTTGCCCGAGGGCTATGTTGAAACCTGCAATTGGGGCATGTTGAGCTATGAAATACCCTTGGAGCGCTTTCCCAATACCTACAATCGCCAACCGTTGAGCTATGTCGCTTTGGCCGCCCAGAAAAATTATAATTCGTTATATCTAATGCCTGTCGCCTACGATGAACCCTATGCGGCGTGGTTGCAGCAGCAATTTAGCCAAGCAGGCAAAAAATTCGATATGGGCAAATCGTGTTTGCGCTTTCGCAAATTCGAAGATTTGCTGCCCGATGTGCTAGCCCAAGTCATTCAGCGCTATTCGGTTGACGACTATATTGGCTATTATCGGGCGATGCGAGGATAAGTTGATGGATTAGGGATCAGGGGTCAGGGGCCAGGGATCAGGAGCTAGAAAGAAATTATGAATTTAACGCAGAGGCGCAGAGCAACCATGGCTATTGGCTGAAGGCTATAGGCATATTTTGGGGTATTTCAAACAATCGCCACCAGCCCATAGCCTTACTTTCCTTCGTGCTTTTCGTGTCCTTCGTGGTTCCAGATCTCCGACCCCTGACCCCTCGTTCCTTCGTGGAGCAATTCCATATAAAATTAGCGTGGCGGAGCTTGCATTTGCTCAAACCGATCAGCTTGGCCTGTTTCAGCGTCGCTCAAATCGAGCGCGATTGGAAAGCCAGCGGTGTAGCCATCGTTAGTTTTACTTAAGCTAAGTAGCATTTGCTCGCCACCATTGGCGTAGTGCATATCGTTTTCGTTGGTGGTATCACGTTGGCTGCCAGCTTTGTAGGGTGCATTTGCCAAAATTTCATTGGTCAAGGTAGTATCGAAATAAAATTGCGAAGTAAATTCATAGGCTTCGTTGGTGCTGCTGGTAGTGCGAATTTTGACGTGAATATGCACGGTGCGCCCTTGATACCAGCCTGGAAAGATTGTGGTAAAGCTGGCATCGCCATTGGCATCGGTTATTTGGTAGCCGCGCAAAAACTTTAAGCCCTCAGTTTGAAAGCCTGCATCAGTCACCCCCGAATAAATTCCTTCTGCATCGCATTGCCAAATATCGACCATCGCCCCCGCCAAGGCCGTACAAGCGTTGCTGCTAATTTGCGAAACGTTGATATTGAGGGTCAGCGGCACGCCTGCTCGTAGCGAATTATCCGATGGCTCGCTGCGAATATCCGAGCGATTGAGTTGTTCATCGACAAAATATGGCCCAACTGTCATCTCGGGTTTGACCACACACGATGGCAAACTGGCAATGCTGGTTGCGGCAGTGGTGGCAGTTGGTACAGCGGTTGCGGCGCTTGTGCCAGTTGTGGCGGTGGCTGCTGGTGCGGTGGTTGCGGTTGAGCTTTGGCTCCCACAGGCGGCCAACATCATGCCTGCGCCAACCGCTGAAAAAAGCTTGAGCGCCTCGCGGCGGCTTAAAATTCGGCCTACTGGAATATCATCATTGTCCATCGTTGCTGCTCCTTCGTCGCTAAGAACTTTCCGCTTTGCAAGAGCTATTCTCAGGCGCGGCGATGAAGGATCGATGAAGATTCAACGCTGAAATTGTTTAGATTCGCTCACTCAATTGGCCGCCCAGCCAGCCTGCTAGCACGATTAGCCCAATGCCAAGCAGATGGCGGCGCTTTTGGGCGGCGGCGGGCAGTGGCTTGCCTAAGACTAAACGCCAATAAACCGCCACCAAGCTAAGGCTAACCACGGCGTGGCTATTGATCCAAGTCAATTGCTGGCGAATCTGATCGAAGGCTAGGGCGGCGGCCAAAATCCCCGTCATCACTGCCAGCAAGCTGCTCCACCAACCGATTTTCAAGCACCAACGAGCGGTAATCGCCAGTTCGTGATGCGGGCGGCGCTCGTTCCAGAGGGTCAAAATTGAGCTAACCAGCAAGAGTGCAATTGGAAAATGAACTGCTTGGGGATGCAAACTCATGCTTAGTTCTCCATATTATTGGCCAATTTGGCGCGGTTGTTCAGCAAAAAGCCGATGGTTTCGCCCAACACCTGCGATTCAAATGGCTTGGGCAGCACTGCATCAAACACATGGCGGCGCGTATCAAGATCGGGCGCATTCCAAACCGTCAGCAACATTGCTACCAACAGAGGGTCGCGGGTTTTCAGTAGTTCAGTCAAATCCCAAGCATTGATGTCGGTCAGGCCACTATCGGCGATCAAGGCATCAAAATCGCGGGCATAAGCCAAATCGAGCGCCAAGGTGCCGCTATCGGCGCAAACCACCGTATGCCCTAAACTTTCGAGCAAGCCCGCCAATGCCGATTGGACCCGCGTATCGCTTTCGACCACCAGAATTGTGCCACGTTGCAAGGCTTGTGCTCCGCCAACTTGCAGCGGATCGTTGGAAGTTTCGGGGCGCGGAATTGGGAACACCAGCGAGATTGTGCTGCCAGTGCCCACTTCGCTTTGCACTGCGACCCGCCCACCATGATGCTGTACCACAATTGCATGGGTCATCGAAAGCCCTAGGCCGGTGCCATGCTCGCCTTTGGTGCTGAAAAATGGCTCCCACATGCGAATTTGGGTTTCTTCATCCATGCCAATGCCTGTGTCGCTGACTTCCATAATCACATCCTCGGCAACTTGCTCGGTGCGGATCGTCAAAATTCCGCCTTTGGGCATGGCATCGGTCGCATTCAGCACAACATTGGTTAGCACTTCGCGCAAGGCAAACGGTGAACCATAAATTAATGGAATTTGGCCTTTTTCAATGCGGGTTTGAATCATGGTGCTGGCAGGGCGGCTGCGCCAACGTGGGCGAATCAGCTTAATCACATCATTAATAATTGTATTCAAATCGACCATTTCATGATCTTCGGGCTGCTGAGCACGGGTAAATTGCTGAATCCGCTCAACCATGTGCCGACCATCACGCGCTGCTTGTTCGATCACCGCCAAGCCTTCGCGTTGCTCTTCGGGCGCTTCGATTAGCAATAATTGGGTGTGGCCCAAAATGCCCGCAATCAAATTATTGAAATCATGGGCGATGCCGCTGGATAATTCACCTAAAGCCCGTAAGCGCTCGGTTTGTAGCAACACATCTTGGGCTTCTTGTTTGGCGCGGTAGGCTTGCTCAAGCTCCTGATACAGTTGCGCATTGGAAATTGCCAAGGCCATGTGTCGCGCCAAAATTTGCAATAAATGCTGATGGGCTGGTGGAAAGGCATCAGGATCAAAGCTGGAAAGCACCAACACGCCCAGCCAGCGATCATCACGGCGCAAGGGAACCAACAAGGCGACCGCCAAGCCAATTTGGCGCAACTCGGCAGCGCGACTAACTGGCGATGAGTTCATAATCATGCGATACGGCGGTGCATCGATCGGCCCAAAATCCTGCCAAATTTCCTGTGAAAGCACCAAGGTTTTATCGAGCAGGTCAACTTCGGCACGGCCAGTTTTCATCAACACGCTGAAAAAGCGGGTTTGCTCGGTTGCCAAGGCCACACAGGCCCAATCGTAGGGCACGACCCGCTCGATTTGCTGAGCGATGCGATGGCAAACCACCTCAAGGTTGAGGGTTGCGTTGAGCGTGGCGGTAATATTCGAAACTGCATTCAGTTGCTCAGTTTGTTGCTGGAGCGTGGTAATCAAATCGCGTTGTTCGAGGGCGATCGCTGCTTGCGAACAAATTGCTTCGGCAAAATTGATATTGCTCCGGCCAAAATAGCGCTCAGGTCGTTGATCAAACAGCGCCATCAAGCCCAAGGTGCCGTTGCGTCCAACCAGTGGGATGAGCAAGGCCGACACTAAGCCAGTTTCGAGCCAAAATGCGCTGGTGTTGGTGGCAGCATGACGGTCGTTATGATGATAGGCGCTGGCCGAGGTTTGGGTCAGCTGCTTCAAATCGGGAAAATACGTTAATAGCGCGGTTGCAATCACGTCAATTGAGCAATCTTTGGGCATTTGCCAGGCCAGCGGCTTAAGGCTTTGGCTGTGGGCATCATATTGAAACATAATTCCAACATTAGTTTGGAGCGCTTCACAGACCGTTTGCACCAATTGATCAAGCAAATCTTCTTTTTGCGCTTGGTTGAAAATCCGATTGACATGACTCAGCATGGCGAGGCGTTGCTTTTCAGCGCGTTGAATATCAATTAATAAACCACCGATCATGCTAATTAAGTAGTAAACACCTAATTCAAACACAATGCTGGCAAAGGCTACGCGGTCGTTGCCCATCGTACCAACGCGGCGCATGCGGCTGGTTTCATCGAGGAAAAATGAGAGTGCGATTAACATACTGCCGGTGGCTGAGAGCAACGCACCATCAAACCCATGGCGGGCAGTAAAGGCCACGATTGGCAAGAGGAATAACACATTTAAAAATTGCACAGGAATATAGGCAACCCGATCAATACCCCAGCCGATCAGGCCGACGATCGTGAGCATAAAGATCAATTGCAATACGTCGCTACGGGTGATGGTGCTGCGATGAATGCTGCGTTGCAAAGCGGCGGGCGTGCCAAACCAGCCACGGGTTGAAAGCCATGGCGTGCCTAAACGCAGCATTGGCAAGGTGATGATCAACGAACCCAAACTATTGGTGAGCCACATCAATGCTGTGGTTACCACCAATGAATGTTCCTCGATCCAGCCGACTTGCCAGCCGACAATGCTCATACAAAATGCGCTAATCGCCGTGTTGAACAACACCCCACTGGCCAAAAAACCATTCAGGGCCGATTCGCGCGACATATCGTAGGGATACCGATACAGAATAAAAATGAGGGCTGGCAAGCCGCCTTGAGCCAACCAACCACCAACCAACAGTGCTAGCCACCCAACCTGATTAATGCCCGCAAACCATGCGATTAGCGCCATGCTGATGGCACTGCCAACAGCCCATGGTGTGCGCCACCACATAATGCCTGCTTGCACAACCCCTAAGGCTAAAATCCAAGGCATCGGCAGATTGGCTAGCCAACCCAATCCAAACAAGAGCGCGGTTATGGTCGCACTGCAAAAACTCAGCAAGAGCGGCCTTGTCATGGTGAGCCTCGTCTCAGGAAGATGCTCTCTCATTCTATAGCGATGAGCATGCTAGCGTCAAGCGCAAAATTGGCATTTAACTTGATGCTTTGGGCCTATTTTAGCGCAGATTTGAACAGCCTTCGTCAAGCCTTTTGAGCTGAATTCTGTTAGCGATTTGTCATGTTGGGCCATGGCCTGCGGTTGAAAAAACATAATCCATGGCCTATAATGGCGATGGAAGTGGGGCAAAGTGGGGGAATGTGGGGAATTCTGTAGGCGAACATCTGAGCGGAAAAGCCTTGACAGTGGGAGCATGCCATGTTTTTGGGCGAATATGAACATACGGTTGATGAAAAAGGCCGCTTGGCGATTCCAGCAAAATTTCGAGCTGGTTTGGCCGAAGGTCTGGTGTTGACCCGTGGTTTCGACCAAAATTTGCTGCTTTACCCCATGCCAGTTTGGCGTGAATTGGCTGCCCGGATTAACGCGCTGCCAATTACCCAACCATCGGCCCGCAATTTGCGCCGTTTGATGTTTGCTGGCGCTAGCGATTTGGGCCTCGATAAACAGGGCCGAATTGTGCTGCCACCCAACCTGCGTCAGTATGCCACAATTACCAACCAAGCGGTGGTTACGGGCATGGATAGTTTTATTGAAATTTGGTCGGCTGAGCGCTGGCAAACGGTGCTCGATAGTTTTGCTGATGAAGCGCCTGCCTTGGCTGAGCATGTCTCCGCCTTTGGGATTTAGGGTGTTTGATGGTGAGTATGCATATTCCAGTTTTGTATGATGCCGCGCTGGCAGCCTTGAATTTACGCCCAACTGGGCGCTATATCGATGGCACGCTTGGTTGGGCGGGCCATAGCAGCGGTATTCTGGAGGGCAGCGGCCCCACAGGCCAGTTACTCGCGATCGATCAAGACCCGATGGCTTTGGCGGCAGCGCGTGAACGACTGGCTCCCTATGGCGAGCGTGCGACGATTGTCCATGGCAATTATCGCCAAATGGCTAGCCTCGCCGCCCAACACGGCTGGCACCAAGTCGATGGTATTCTACTCGATATTGGAGTTTCCTCGCCGCAACTCGATTTGCCTGAACGGGGCTTTTCGTTTCAATATGATGCGCCGTTGGATATGCGCATGAATCCGACGCGCGGCGAAAGTGCTGCTGATTTGATTGCCCAGCTCGCTGAAACCGATTTAGCTAATTTGATTTATGAATATGGCGAGGAACGCCTTTCGCGGCGGATTGCCCGACGAATTGTTGAGCAACGCAGCAAAAGCCCAATTACCAGCACTGCTCAATTGGCTAGTTTGGTCAAAAGTGCCGTGGGTGGCCAAGCTGGCAAAACCCATCCCGCCACCCGAACGTTTCAAGCCTTGCGGATTGCAGTCAACGATGAATTAGGGGCGTTGCGCGAAGGTTTGGCAGCGGCCACCAATTTATTAGCCCCAGGCGGACGTTTGGCCGTGATCACCTTCCATTCCTTAGAGGATCGGATTGTCAAAGAATGGATGCGCGATCAAGCTAGTGAATGTTTGATTCCAGCCAAACTTGAAATTTTGGCCTGCCCGCATAATTGCGCTGCCAAAACCGGCCCACGCTCGTGTATCTACCCAGTTGGCCGTGATTGCGATTATGTGCCAACGCTTGAGGTGTTGAGCCGCAAGCCAATTGAGGCCACACCCGAAGAATTGAAAGCCAATCAGCGGGCGCGTTCAGCCAAATTGCGGGTTGCCGAACGACGATTAACCAAGGCGCTTGCGTCTTAACTATAGCTCAACTGTCGGAGGATGCTTGATGGCGGTTCAATCTCAATCAATTGGTGGCCTGAGTGCCATCCGTAATCGCAGCACCAGCCAATCAACCCGTCAACGCCGCGCTAGTGTACTGATCGCTTTGGCGGTAGTGGTGGCCTTGATGTGTATGCTCTATTTGGCGCAAACTGGGCGAATTGCCGCGCTGGGCTTTCGGCTCGAACAACTCGAAGTGCAGCAAATTAAGTTGGAGCGCGAGAATAACCAGTTGCTCTATGAGATTGAACAATCGCAATCGCTTGAGGTTGTGCGTCAGCGGGCAACTGCCTTGGGCTTCAAGCCAATTGAAGCAAGCCAAGCCGAATATCTGATTATCGAACTACCACACCATCGTTGGACGGCTCAGGCTCGTTAGCGCCCGTTCCAGCCTTTGCTGCTTGGAGGAACTTGCATGGCCTCACGTACCGCTCCAACTCCTCAAAACCCACCATTGCTCTCACGCTGGCGGATCAACGCAATTTTGTTGATCTGTGTGGTGTTTGCTTTAGCCAATGCCCATAAATTATTTGAAGTGCAAATCCAACGCCATGATCAGCTTTCAGGTTTGGCGCAGAGTGAGTTTCGCCAAAATCGCACAATTCAGCCTGCCCGTGGCATCATTCGCGATAGCACTGGCAGTGTTTTGGCGATGAATGTGGATCGCGATACACTCGGCGTGGCTCCACCCTATATCGATGATGACCCAACCGACCCGAATGAATCGGATCGCCTAGCTTTGTTGCTTTCGCCGTTGATTGGCAAAGCGCCTAGCGAGATCAAGCAATTGTTGCTGACCAAAGATCGCGAATATGTGGTTTTGGCGCGGCGCTTAACGCCTGAGGTCAGCGAGCAAATTCGGGCGCTCAAAAATACCGCGCTAACGCTTAATCCAGAACCAGTGCGGGTCTACCCCAAAGGCACGTTTGCCGCGAATGTGGTTGGCGTTGCCAATTACGAAAATGTGGGGATTAGCGGGGTTGAGGGCTATAATAATTCGCTGTTGGCTGGGGTCGCTGGCTCGTTAGAAGCCGAAATCGATTCGGCCTCGAACTCGATTTGGATCGAGCCGCCAACTGTGCAAGAGCCACGCGATGGCGCTGACATCACCTTGACGATTGATCCAACTGCCCAACATATTGCCGAAGAAGAATTGCAAAATGCCTTAGTCAACCATGGCGCAAGTGGCGGCTCGATCACCGTGATGGATGCCAAAACTGGTGCGATTTTGGCTATGGCAACTTCCACCAAGTTTGATCCCAATCGCTATACCGAATATCAACCAGAAATTTACAATAAAAACTCGGTGATTACCGATCAATACGAACCTGGCTCGACGTTCAAACCAATTAATTTGGCAATTGGGCTACAAGCCAAGGCCTTTACCGTCAATAGTGTGGTTGATGACCCGGGGTTTATTGCCCGTGCGCCTGGCTGCTGCGCCAACTTTGATTCCAATGGTCACTCGCCAATGACTCCCGAAAATGTGATTTTGTATTCATCGAATGTGGGAGCCTTGCAATATGCCGAAATGGCGGGCGACCAAGCCTTCTATCAAGGCTTGCACGATTTTGGTTATGGCGATCCAACTGGAATTGAGTTGGGCGGCGAAGAGGCTGGGATTGTGCAATGGCCTGAATCAACCCTTGACTGGCGGCCAATTGTGCTTTCAACCAATGGCTACGGCCAGGGGATTGCCGTAACGCCGCTGCAACATGTGCGGGCGATGTCGGCGCTTGCCAATGGTGGCAACTTGATGCAGCCTTACATCATTCAAGAATGGTGTGAGCGAGGTGAGTGTCACAAGGTTGAGCCAAAAGTGTTGCGCAAAGTCATCGATGCTGATGTTGCGATGGATGTGGCCAAAATGATGGTACGGGCCGCCAACAACAACTATGCGTTTCAAGAAAAGATGTGGTGGACGGCATGTAGCGGCTATTATGATCGCCAAGGCAACGGCGGTGTGCCCTTGGTGCCTGGCTACAACATTGCGGCCAAAACTGGTACAAGCTCAATTCCCGATGGCCGTGGCGGCTACGAAAATGCCACGATTGGCTCGGTTATGGGCTTTGGTCCAATTGAAGATGCGCGGTTTACGGTCTTGGTCAAGCTTGATCGTACCCAAGATATTTGGGGCACATCAGCGATTCCAGTCTATGCTGCCGTGTTCAAGCGCTTACTGACCCATTATCAAATTCCGCCCAACCCTGAGTTGGTGCATGAATGCCAAAAAGCCCAATAAGCAATGAATTAGCGCCATGCAACCCATGGCTTTGAGATAGGCCTATGCTAACCTTACAAACAGTCGTTGATGGGGTGAAAATTGCCAGCGAACCACGTTTGCAATTGCCCGCAGCCCTCGCCAATTTGCCAATTCGTAGTGCCTGCATCGATTCGCGTGAAGCCAGCGCTGATGGTTTGTTTGTGGCCTTACATGGCGAACGGGTCGATGGCCACGATTTTATTGCGGCAGCGGCGGCACGCGGCGTTCGAGCAGCCCTCGTGCAACGCGGGCGTTTGGCTGATCCCAGCCAGCTTGGTTTGGATCGACCGTTTGTCTTGCTCGACCCTGATCAAGGCCAGATTGCTAATGAAGCGCCAGCCAATGCCTTTTTTCTGATCAGCGTGGATCAGCCCTTGACTGCGATGCATCGCTTGGCAACGCGCTATCGCCAACAGAACGATTTGGTGGTGGTGGGGATTACGGGCAGCGTTGGCAAAACCTCGACCAAAGAGGTGCTAGCGGCCATGCTTGCGCCAACTATGCGCACCCACAAAAGCCCACGCTCATACAACAGCGAAAATACTTTGCCCTTGGTGGTGCTGGGGATTGAACCAGAACATCAGATTGCAGTGCTCGAAATGGGCATCTATAACAAAGGCGATCTAGCTTTGTTGACGACGATTGCCCAGCCCCAAATTGGCATCGTGACCAATGTTGGCGCATCGCATTTGGAGCGTATGCACACGATCGAAAATGTGGCCGAGGCCAAAAGCGAATTGGTGCAAGCCTTGCCCGCCGATGGTTGGGCGATTCTGAATTACGATGATCAGCGGGTGCGGGCGATGCAGCAGGTGACCAAAGCCCAAGTTTTTACCTATGGGCTTGACCCTGAAGCCGATTTGTGGGCTGATAACATCGAAAGCCGTGGCCTCGATGGTATTGGCTTTGATGCCCATTATCGTGGCGAGCAATGGCATATTAAATTGCCCTTGATTGGCTTGCACAGCGTGCACACGGCTTTGGCGGCGGCAGCAGTCGGGATTGTGTTGGGGCTTTCATGGGATTCGCTGATTCAAGGATTACGCAGCAGCGCCCAATTACGTTTGCTCTCATATCCGGCGGTTGGCGGCGCAACCCTGATTGACGATACCTACAATGCCTCGCCCGTTTCCTGCATTGCGGCACTAAATTTATTGGCTGAACTACAAGGCCGCCGCATTGCCGTATTTGGCGATATGGCCGAGCTTGGCCCGCACGACGAATCGGGTCATCGTTTGGTTGGGGTGCGAGCCGCCGATGTAGTTGATCAACTATATGTAGTAGGCGAAAAAGCGCGTTGGATTGGCGAAGAAGCCATTGAAGTAGGCCTGCCTGCTGAACAAGTACATGTGCTGCCTGATAAAGCTGCGGTGATTGCGGCGTTGCAATCGACGCTCCAAGCGAATGATTACGTCCTTGTCAAAGGATCGCGTGCTGCTGCCATGGAAGATGTTGCAAATGCCTTGCAAGTTAGGCCGGAGGCTACGGCGTGAATAACCAACAGGTCGTGATCGAGATTCAGCGAGCGTTGGTGCTCAAACTGGCTGAAGCGTTGTTATTGGCAGGAGCGGCCTTTATTTTAACCCTAGTGCTTGGCCGCTGGTGGATTCGCTGGCTCAAAGCCCATAACATTGGCAAAGCAATTCGGGTTGATGGTCCGCAGAGCCACATGATCAAAATTGGCACGCCAACCATGGGCGGCGTGATGATCATCGCCTCGGTTGTGATCATCACGGTGATTTTCAACTTGGTTGGGCGTTGGTCGATGCTGTTGCCCTTGGCGGCACTAGTTGGCTATGGCATTCTTGGAGCGTTCGATGATTATCTTTCGTTGACCAAAGTGCGCTCGAAAACCTTTGGCCTGACCGAACGCTTCAAAATGGTTTGGCTGGTGATGATCGCCTTTTTTGCCTCGCTGGCCTTATATTTACCTGCACCATTTGGCTTGGATAATGGCGGCGAGGTGGTTGTGCCATTTGTTGGCGTGATTGATATTGGCTATTGGTACATTCCGATCGCAACATTTTTGATTGTGGCGATGGCCAACGCGGTGAATTTTTCCGATGGCATGGATGGCTTGGCTGGCTGGACTTCAGCGATTGCCTTTGCCGCTTTTGGTGTGATTGCCTTTGTCTATCGCTTCGATTATTTGGTGACCTACTCGTTTACGGTTTCGGGCGCGTGTGTGGCCTTTTTGTGGTTCAACGCCCATCCGGCTCAAGTATTTATGGGCGATACTGGCTCGTTGGCCTTGGGCGCGACCTTGGCGATTGTGGCGCTGATCTCCAAAGCCTGGTTGTTGCTGCCAATCGTCGGGATTATTTATGTGCTCGAAGCCGCCTCAGTGGTGATTCAGCGCTACTACTTCAAATATACCCGCATCACTACTGGCACTGGCAAACGGGTCTTCAAAATGACCCCAATTCACCATCACTTCGAGCTAGCAGGCTGGTCGGAAATGCAAGTGGTGCAGCGTTTTGTGATGATTGGGATTATTGCTGCAATGATTGGCATTTCGCTGGCACTAAATCCAGCCTTGCCCCAACAATCTAGTTCCAGCCAGCCGACGACCCCAAATAATCCTTTTACCACGACCGATGATCCGCTGCCAACGGCCTATCCAACGCCGTTGGGCAATTAACGATTGTTCGTAAGGTTGCTGGTAGAGTTGGCTTGATTCAATAGCAAGGCGCTTAGCAAGTAAGGCAATGCATGCTCGATTTACGCAATAAACGCATAACGGTGATGGGCTTGGGGGTTCATGGTGGCGGTTTAGGGGTCACGCGCTTTTTGCTTGAGCAAGGAGCTCATGTGATTGTGACTGATCTGCGCAGCGCCGAGATTTTGCAGCCATCGCTTGAGGCTTTGGCGGGCTTGCCAGTTGAATTTGTGCTGGGCGAGCATCGTGATCAAGATTTTGAGCGGGTCGATATGGTGATTCGCAACCCAGGTGTGCCGCGTGAATCGCGCTATTTGCAATTGGCTCGCGCTGCTGGCGTGGCGATTGAAATGGAGATGACGCTATTCTTCCGGCTTTGCCCTGCGCCAATTATTGGCATCACCGGAACCAAGGGCAAAACCACCACCACCACCCTGACTGGGGCGATGTTGCGCGAGGTTTATCCTGATACGGTGGTTGCGGGCAATTTGCGGGTTTCGGCCTTGGAACAATTGCCACGGATTACTGCCAAAACGCCAGTGGTGCTTGAGCTATCGTCGTGGCAATTGGAAGGCTTGGGCGAGGCCGGATTAAGCCCTGAGTATGCGTGTGTCACCAATTTGTCACCTGACCATCTCGACCGTTATGGCTCGATGGCTGATTATGGATTAGCCAAGCAACAAATTTTTCTGTATCAAAGCCCTGATGATGTGGTGGTGCTACCGAAACACGATCTGATTGTCAATACCTGGGCCAACGATGCTCCAGGCCGAGTGATTTGGTTTGATGGCAACGAAGGCTGGCCGATGGGCCAGTTGCAAGGCCAGCATAACGCCTTGAATATTGCGGCGGCGGCGGCTTTGGCTCAGGCCTATGGCGTGCCCGATGCAGCAATTCGCAATGCAATTGAGCATTTTGCTGGAGTTGAGCATCGTATGGAGTTAGTGCGCGAGATCAACGGCGTGCGTTTGATCAACGATACGGCTGCTACGACCCCAACCGCTGCGGCGGCGGCGCTCAATTCGATGACCAGCCCAGTAATTTTGATCGCTGGTGGGGCTGATAAAAAACTGGCGTGGACACCGTTAGTTGAAGCAATTCAACAATCGGCCCAATTGAAGCGGCTGATTATCTTGGATGGCACGGGTTCGCCAGCCCTGAGTGCGGCGCTTGGTACTCAGCAAGAGCGCTATCAATCGTTTGAACAAGCGATTCGCGCGGCTTTTGCCGAGGCTGAAGCTGGCGATACCGTGTTACTCTCGCCAGGTGCCGCTAGTTTTGGCATGTTTCGCAATGAATTTCATCGCGGCGAAGAATTTCGCCGAATTGTTGGCCTATTGACGGAAGCTTAAAAATTATTTAGGAATATTGGGCTATAGCGCAATTGCTTGAAACCAGCCACGATAGTGAAGGTTCTGCGATTGAAGGTTATTGCCAACAGCCTAAGTTCTGGTTTCGTCGCTATTGAGCTTGATTGCTGCAATTGGCTCAGAAATTGGCAACCCATGCAAGATCCCTATTCAGGCTATCAACCTGAGCGTGTTGAATATTCGCCCAACCAACCTGTGATGGTGCAACTGCCCAGTGCGCCAGTACGGGCTACTTGGGTGTTTATGGCGATCAACGTTGTTATGTTTGTGATTTGTATTCTCAAGGGCATGAGCGTGATGGGCAATGCTCGCGGCGATGCCTTTGTCTTGATCGAGCTTGGAGCCAAGTGGTCGCCTTTGATGGATATGGGCGGCGAATGGTGGCGCTTATTGACTGCGACTGTGCTGCACGGCGGGATTGTGCATATTGGCTTTAATATGTATGCCCTGTATGCGCTTGGCCCAACCGTTGAGCGCTTCTATGGTAGCCTGCGGTTTAGCGTGATCTATCTGATTGCGGGGATTGGCGGGGCTTGGGCTTCGTATAGTTTTGGCAATTTGACTGGCCCTTCAATTGGCGCATCGGGGGCAATCTTCGGCCTAATTGGCTGTTTGATTGGCTTTTTCCTGTCGGCTCGCAGCGTCTTGGGTGATTTTGCTCGCCAAAACTTGCGCCAAATGGTCGGCACAGCAGCAATTAACTTGATTATCGGCTTATCGTTTTCGTCGGTGATCGACAATTATGCGCACATTGGCGGGATGCTGATGGGCTTGGCGGTGGGCTATGGTTTGGCTCCACGGCTTGTCTATATTGCCGATTGGTTTAAACCGCGGATTGAGGCCAACGCGCCATCAGCATTGCGCTGGCTGAGCGTGGTTGGTGCGGTTGGCTTTATTCTGGTTGCAACGTGGTTTGTGCATAATCAACGCATGAACGATGCTACAAGCGTTGCGCTCTTAGAAGAACTTTATCAAGCTTGGTTAAATGCCCGTTAGACGGTTGGAGGTCGCATGAACGATCGAGTTCCGCGAAAACCTGATGGAATGTTGCTAGCCCTGGTGGGCGGCTTGGTTGCGTTTGGGCTAGTGATGGTCTATAGCTCATCGTTCTATGTGGCCTATGCCGAATATGGCTCATCGGTCTATTGGGTGTTGCGCCAAACCATGTGGGCAATTGCCGGCGTTGGCGCAATGATTGCGACCATGCGCTTTGATTATCGTAAATTGCGGCGTTTTTCGTTGCCCTTAATGCTTGTTACGCTCTTTTTGCTGCTCCTAGTATTGCTATTGCCCGAACATATTACCAAGGTCAATGGTGCTAGTCGCTGGATTAACATTGGCCCAGTTGGGATGCAGCCCAGCGAAATTGCCAAATTTGCAGCGATTATCTATTTTGCCGACTGGCTTTCGCGGCGTGGCTCGAAAATTCGTCAATTTGTCACAGGGCTATTGCCGTTTGGGATTATGCTCGGGCTATTGGCGGGCTTGGTGCTGTTGCAACCAAATATGAGTACCACGATTGTGATTGTGGTGATCAGTGCAGCAATTTTGTTTACCTCAGGTGCAAGTTTGACCCACTTGGGCATCGCCGCCAGTATGACCACGGTGGTTGGTTGGCTGGCGATTCAATCGGCGGGCTATCGGGCTTTGCGGGTGTTGGTCTGGCAAGATCCCTTCAGCTATCCGCGTGATGGTGGCTATCAACCAATCCATGCCTTGTATGCACTTGGCTCAGGCAGCTGGACAGGCGTTGGTTTAGGCCAAAGCCGCCAGAAATTTTTCTGGTTGCCGTTTGCCCATACCGATGCAATTTACGCCGTGATTGGTGAAGAATTAGGCATCATTGGTGCTGGCTTGGTGCTGGCAGCATTTGTCGTGCTGGCAGTGCGCGGTTTCCGCATCGCCTCGCGCTCGCTCGACCCGTTTGGAGCCTTGATTGCCGTAGGCGTGACCACGTGGTTGGTGGTGCAAGCACTGATTAATATCGCCGTTGTGACCACCGTGATTCCATTTACTGGAATTACCCTGCCATTTATTTCGTATGGTGGTTCATCGTTGATGATGACCATGATTGCGGCGGGCTTGCTGCTGAGTGTAACCCGTTATGCGCCGTTGAAACGGGCTGAGGAACGAACCAATGAACTCTCCATCCCCACAATTGGCCAACTCCGACCGCGAGTGGTCGCCGCTGCTGATGCTGTGCGGCGGTGGCACGGGCGGCCACGTGTATCCGGCTTTGGCGGTGGCCAGCGCCCTGAAGAACATCACCGATCCGGCAGCTTTGCCGTCGGCAACTCCCTCGGCGGAACGTGGCGCAAACCAGCCGACGAATCCAAGCGACTTATCGCTTGGCGCAAGCCCAAACAGCGCAAAAACTTGGTCAGCCAGCCAATCAACGGCAGCACCGCCCGCGAACGGATCGAGCAGCGTCGGCGCAATAAACGCCAACGTTAAGCCGCAACTGCGCTATATTGGCTCGGTTGATGGCATGGAAGGCGATTTGGTTGAGCGCGAAAGCACAATTCCGTTTATTGGCCTGCCTGCTGCGGCCATGCGTGGGCGCAATCCACTGCAAATGCTGAAAAATGCTGGGGTTTTGATCAAAGGAGTGCTTGCTGCTCGCAGCTTGTTGCGACGCGAACGGCCTGCGGCAATTTTGGGCACTGGCGGCTATGTGTGTGTGCCGTTGTTTGTGGCAGCGGCGCTTGAGCGTGTGCCGACCTTGCTTTATTTGCCAGATATTGTGCCAGGCTGGGCTGGGCGGGTGTTGGCCCGTTTAGCCACGCGCATTGCTGTAACCTTTGATGATTCCAAGCGCTATTTGCCTGCGCATAAAGTGGTTGAAACGGGCTATCCGGTGCGTGGCGAGCTGTTTAATCAAAATAAAGCCCAGTGTCGAGCCATATTTGGCCTGAATGATCAATTGCCAGTGCTGTTGGTGTATGGTGGCAGTCGCGGGGCACGATCGATCAATCAGGCGGTTGCCGCGCTCTTAAGCGATCTGTTAGAATTAGCACAGGTCGTGCATGTTTGCGGACGGAATGGTGATGAAGCATGGTTGCGTGAGGCCCAAGCCAAACTCAGCCCTGAGCTAGCCAGCCGTTATCATCTTTACCCCTATCTGCATGCGGATGCTGAACGCTCGATGAGCACAGCGTTTGGCGCAGCAGATTTTGCGTTAAGTCGGGCTGGCGCATCGACGATGGCCGAACTTCCTGCCGCAGGCATTGGATCGATTTTGGTGCCTTTGACCATGGTGAAGCAAGAATATAACGCTGCTGCCCTAGCCGACCGCGGCGCAGCAATTAGCATTCCTGATGAAGCAATGCTAGGCTCTGGAGAGCCAATCCAAGGCCGTTTGTGGCGCGAACTCTCAGCAGTGCTGAGCAGCCCTTTGCGCTTACAAACGATGGCGCAACGCAGTGCCAGCCTTGCCCAACCAGATGCAGGGGCGCGGCTTGCCAGCGAATGGCTGGCGCTTGCCCGAGGAGGCTAAAGCGTATGTCGTTTCGACTGATCCTCTTGCAACAAGCGATCCAGTTTAGCTTTTTGCAGCTTTTGATGCTTGTGATTTTTCCAATCGCAGGCTTCTTTGGCTGGCGACGCGGCTGGAAGGAAGAGGCGATCACCACGGTCGGGCTGATTTTCTCGTTGGTTCTGTTCGCAAACCCTACAGTTGCTGAAAACATGGCTGGGCTGTTGAATCGAATTGTCAATGCTTTTGCGGTGTTTATTAATGCGCTTTTTGGCAGTGATAGCGGTGAACGTTCGCCCTTTATCGATAGCGAGAATTTCGAGAATTTTCGAGCAATTTCGTTTATTATCGGGGTGATTCTTTCGTATGTGATTGGCTCGGCAATCGGCAGCCGCGAGGAGACCAGTCGCGGTGGGCAGGTGATTGGGGTTGGCGTGGGCGTGCTCAATTCGTATATTGTGCTTTCGCGCTTGCTCGATTTTTGGATTGCCTTCGACAAAGATGGCGCGAATTTGCCCTTTGATGAGGGCGTGGGCATTACCGTCTCGTCAATTTCGCAAGACAATGCTTTGAAAGACAATTTGCCGACGATCTTTGCCTTGCTCTTTTTGGTCGTCTTGGTTGTGACTTTCTTCCGCTTGCCCAAAATGCGGGAGTAAGCTGAAGAGCATAGAGCAAAGAACATAGAACATAGCAAATGTGATTAATCAATTATGCTCGATGCTCGATGTTCGATGTTCTGAAAATCCTTGGGGACGCTGGGAATCGTCGATCTCAGCGTTTCTGCTGTTTTTATCTGGCTTTTTTAAGGAGTCACTGGTGCATACGCACATTGTTGGAATTGGTGGTTCAGGCATGAGTTCGATTGCGACGCTGCTGCTGGAGCGTGGCGATCAGGTTTCTGGCTGCGATCGGGCGGCTAATGCGGCCACAACCCGCTTGGCTGACCATGGCGTTTCAGTCGAAATTGGCCATAGCGCGAGCCATGTGCAGGGGATTGATCGGCTGTTGGTGACTTCGGCCTTGCCACTTGACCACATTGAGATTGTGGCAGCTCACCAAGTGGCGATTCCGGTGCTGACCCGTCATGATTTATGGCGTGAATGGAGTGCTGAACGCCCAACCCTTGCGGTTACTGGAACCCATGGCAAAACCACCACTACCGCAATGTTGGCGGTTATTTTTAAGTATTGTGGCTATACACCTGGCTTTTTGATCGGAGCCGATGTGCCTGCCTTAGGCGCAAGTGCCGCTTGGGGCCATGGGCCGTTAGTGCTCGAAGCCGATGAGTATGCCCGCACGTTTTTGGCGCTGAGTCCAGCGATTGGCATCATCACCAATCTCGATTGGGATCATGTGGATATTTATCCCAGCCAAGCTGAGTATGATGCAGCCTTTCGTGAATTTGCCACCAAGCCGAGCCTGCAACAGTTGGTGTTGTGCGGCGATGATGTAGGCACGCAACGGGTGCTTGCTGATGTGCCAGCGATTCGTTGTGGTTTGGCTGAGCATAATACTTGGCGAGCAACTGCGGTTCAGGCTACGCCCGATGGCATGCTGTTTGAAATCATCAGCCCGGTTGCCGAGCCAATTACGGTGCAATTAGCGGTTGCTGGTGAGCATAATGTACAAAATGCTTTATTAGCCTTAGCTGCCGCCCATGCCTATGGGGTTGATTTGGCGGCAGCGGTGGCAGCGATTGCCCACTATCAAGGGGCGGCGCGGCGCTTCGAGCCAAAAGGCCAGGTTGGCGCTGTGCGGGTGTTTGACGATTATGCCCATCATCCGGTGGAAATTCGCGCGACCTTGGCGGCAGCCCGCAAGCGCTTTCCGACGCAACGGATTGTGGCCTATTTTCAGCCACACACCTTTAGCCGCTTGGAAGCGTTTCTTGCCGATTTTCAAACTGCTTTTGAGCAGGCGGATCTGGTGCGAATTGGCGCGGTGTATGGGGCACGCGAAACCAGCAAGGGTGACCCAACCGCTCAAATCGTGGCTGGCATGCAGCATCCGAATGCCTTGGCAGTCGGCGATTTAGACCAAGCGTTTGAGCAATTGCTGCGCGATGTGCAGGCTGGCGATGTGGTGCTGACCTTGGGGGCTGGCGATGGGGTTGCGGTTGGCGAGCGGTTGGTGGCGGCGCTGAGGTGATTTGATGATTGCTGATGCTGCCTATCGCCAATTTCATCGTGATGCGGCAGAGCGCTTGCGTCAACTTTACGCTGAACAAACAGGGCGGCCTGAGGGTTTGGATGGAATTATGGCATGGCATTTAGCATTAGCCTGTGAGTGGCCCGCTGCAATTACTGCCGCACTTGATCAAGCAGAAACTGTGATTGCTCAACATAATATCGCCGATGCGCGAGTTTGGTGCGAACGGGCTTTGGAATATTTGAACCGTTTGGCCGAGGATCAACGCGCCAATTTCGCAATTCGGGCCTACAGCTTGGCTTGGACGGTACTGGATTGGGCGGGCAATCACGATGATGCCTTGTTTTACGCCCAGCAATTGTTGACCTTAGCCCGCGCTGCGCAATCGGTGCAAATTGAGGGTGGTTCATTAGTGGCCTTGGGGCGTTCGCAACGAGCAATGCGCGATTATAGCAGTGCCGAGCAAACGCTCAAACGGGCGCTCGATTTGGCTCGAACGACCAACAATGTGCCGCTTGAGGCCGAAGCTTTGTTGCATCTTGGCAAAACTGAGCAACTCCAAGGCCACCATACCGCAGCAATTCACCTCTATAACGCCGCACAAGCACGCGGAGCGGTGATTGACGATCGGCTAACAATCGCTAAAATTATCACAAGCATTGGCGATGTGTATCGTTTGATTGGTTCCGGCCAACAAGCAGCCGATTACTACTCACGCGCCTTGGAAATCGAGGAACATCTGCCTGGCACGTTGGGCGTGGCGATTGTCCATGAAAAATTGGCGCTTTCGTATCTCGAATTAAACGATTTGGATCAAGCGCTGCGTTGCCAAGCCGAAAGCTTGATGCTGCGCGAAAAATTAAACGATGCGGTTGGCACCGCCCGCGCCTACACCGTGCTTGGGGTGATTCACCATGCACGCGGCGATTATCAAACGGCGATTGAATCGTTTCTCAAAGCCTTGCAATATGAGGATCGGCGCACGCCTGGAGTTGGCCAGATTATGCTGCACAATCGCTTGGGCGATGCCTATCGAGCGCAAGCCGATTATGGCTCGGCCAGCACCAACTACAATATTGCCCTGACTAATGCCCAGCAATTGGGCGATACAGTCGGGATTGCCTTGGCTAGCGAGCGTTTGGGCGATTTGGCCTATGAATGGAATGATCGCCACGATGCGGCCAAGCATTGGCATACAGCCTTTTTATTGCGCCAAGGTCTTGGCCATTACGATGAACAAAAACGCTTGCGTGAACGCTTGCGAACTATAGGAATGCAGGTTTAAGCATGATCGATCTTCGCGAACATGAGCTACTCGCGCCCTACACAGCTTGGCGCATTGGTGGCCCTGCGCGGTATTTTGTAAACGTTACCAGTCCTGAGCAACAGGTTGAGGCGGTGCAATGGGCCGAGCTTCAGCAATTGCCAATTTTTATGCTGGGCGGCGGCTCGAATTTGCTGATGAGCGATGTAGGCTGGAATGGCTTAGTGATTCGCAATCGTGCGACTGGCTTTGAATTGTATGAACATGGCGATCAACTGACGATTCATGTGCAGGCTGGTGCGCCGACCGCTGGCACAGTGCGTCGCTTGGCGGCTCAGGGTATTGCTGGCCTCGAATGGGCCGAAGGTTTGCCTGGCACAATCGGCGGGGCAATTTATGGTAACGCTGGTTGTTATGGTGGCGAAACCGCCAAACACTTGCAATCAGCCCGTTTATTAATGCCCGATAACCAGATTATCGAGTGGACGGCGGCTGATTTTCAATTCGACTATCGCACCAGCCAACTCAAACGACTGGCAGGCAATCGCCCAACCACGCGCATTCCCTATGTGCTCGATGCAGTCTTGACTGCTTGGCGCGATGATCCTGTGCGGATCGCCAGCAAAATGGCCGAGATTGCTGATGGTCGTAAGCAACGCACGCCAGCTGGCTCGTCGTGTGGCTCGGTGTTTAAAAACCCTGCCAATACCACGGCTGGCCGTTTGATCGATGCTGCTGGTTTGAAAGGTTTTCGCATGGGTGCGGCTCAAATTGCCGAAAAACATGCCAACTATATCTTGAATTTGGGTGGGGCGACGGCTAGCGATATTTTGCGGGTAGCCGAATATGCCCAAACCGAAGTGCTCAAACAATTTGGGATCGAACTCGAATTAGAAGTTCGCGTGATCACCAGTGAGGATCAATCGTTATGACAAAACGGCGGGTTGGAATTGTTTTTGGCGGGAAATCGGGCGAGCACGAAGTATCGTTAAAATCGGCGCGGGCCGTGATGAATGCGCTTGATCCTGAAAAATACACCGTGATTCCGATTGGTATCACCCGTAATGGCCAATGGCTCAGCGGCGGTGATCCGTTGTTGGCCTTGGAGCAACAGGCCGACCAAAAGATGCTTGGCCGTGCACCGCAAGCTGGGGTCGTCAGCGAAACAGCAATTGTGCAAAGTGCTGGCAGTTTGCCCGAACAAACCAATGTTGCGGCCTTAGATGTGATTATTCCAGTCTTGCATGGCCCATTTGGCGAGGATGGCACGATTCAAGGGGTGTTTGAGTTCGCCAATCTGCCCTATGTTGGCTGTGGGGTTTTGGCGGCTTCAGTTGGGATGGATAAAGGCTTGATGAAATCGGCGTTTGCCGCCGCTGGCTTGCCCCAAGTACCATGGCAGTTGGTTTTGCGCCGCGATTGGCAAACCCAGCCCGAAGCTCTCTACGAGCGACTTGAAGCTCATTTGCACTATCCAATGTTTGTCAAACCAGCCAACTTAGGCAGCAGCGTCGGTATTAGCAAAGTCAGCAATCGCGCTGAATTGGCGGTTGGCATGGCCGAGGCCGCTGGCTACGATCGGCGAATTGTGGTCGAGCAAGGCATCAATGCCCGCGAAATTGAAGTCGCAATTTTGGGCAACGATGATCCCAAGCCCTCAGTGCCAGGCGAAGTGCTGCCTGCCAACGATTTTTACGATTATGCCGATAAATATCTTGAAGGCCAAACCCAATTTGCAATTCCGGCGGAGCTTGATGCTGCGACCAGCCAACAACTGCGCGAAATGGCAGTTACCGCCTTCAAAGCGATTGACGGGGCTGGCTTGGCGCGGGTCGATTTCTTTGTCGAGCGCGAAACTGGCGCGATCTATATCAACGAAATTAATACCTTCCCTGGTTTTACGGCGATGAGCCAATATCCCAAATTGTGGGAAGCCACGGGCCTTGGCTATAGCGAATTACTTGATCGGCTGATCGATTTGGCGATTGAGCGTTATCACGAGCGAGGCCGATGAGTAATCCACGCCGCTCAAGCCGCTTGATTAGCCGCAAACCGCGCGGGCGTGCACCGCTGGGCGTGCGTACCACCACGCCGATGGTGCGCCCAACTGCGCGAACCATTCTGCGCAGCATGCTCTTAAATGGCAAATTAGTGGCTTTGGGATTGTTGTTGCTTGGTATCGGTTGTTTGATTGTGGTCTTTCGTTCGCCAGCCTTTGTGGTTGGCGAATTGGAGATCGAGGGCAATCGCTCGGTTGATGCCGCCACGATCAGCCAACTAGCTGACCTGCAAGGCATCTCGATTTGGGATATTGATCCGGCAGAAGTGGCCGCGCGAATTAGCCAAAATCCCTATGTGGCCACGGCCAGCGTGCAATTGCGGATTCCCGCCCGCGTGTTGGTGCGGGTGCAAGAGCGTCAGGCAGCAGTGGTTTGGAATATGGGTGGTACAAATTACGAAGTGACGGCAGGTGGCGAAGTGTTAGGCTTGGCTACTTCGATTACCACGGCAACCTTAGTGATTTACGATACCCGCACGATTCCCATTTCGGCGGGGAGCTACATCGACACTGATGCGCTGAATTTGGCCCAAACGCTGTATTTGCGCATTCCCAAAGAGCTTGGTTGGCAACCGACGCGCTACGAATGGGACCCATACTATGGGCTTTCGGTTTACAATGATACCAATCAAGCGGTATTTGGGCGGTTGGCTGAACAGCAGGTGAGCCTTGATTTGAAACTTGCAACGTTGCAACAAGTTCAAGCAAGCAACACTGCATGGACATTTATCGATTTACGACCAGAAAAACCCTACTATCGACCGCAGGCGACTCCAACGCCAACGGCAGGATCGCAATAAGGAGCACATGCGTGGAGCAGCGACAAGCTATGTGGATTCCGCTGGCGGGGCTTGGAGTCGGGGTGGCGATTGGACTTGTTTCCGGCCTGACAATCCCCTCGCAATTTGCCCGTTACACAGCGGTGGCAGTTTTATCGGCGCTTGATTCGATTGTTGGGGCAACCCGGGCAACAATCGAAAAACGCTATCGGAATCGGATTTTTATTTCGGGATTAATTGGCAACACTGTATTGGCGGTCGTGCTGGCGTTTCTTGGTGAGCGGTTAGGCATTGACCTCTATTTGGCGGCAGTGGTGGCCTTTGGTGTCCGTTTGTTTGAAAATGCCAGTCGCATTCGACAACACCTGGTTGGCTAGGCGCAGGTTGTCAAAACAAGGCTGTGGTACGCTTGATAGATGCACTTTTTCGCAATGTCGCGCTCTCATCATTCATTATTTCGAGCAACCCGACATTGAGCATTGTTCCAGCCTTGAAGATGCAGCTTCTTCTGCGACCTAGTGTAGGTTGTTGACGCAATGCAGCGTGGTTGCAAAGCGATCTGCTATCTCGTATAATCGCCAGCAACCCTGCTTGACAGGCAACATTTTAGCCTAACACAAGGGGTTTTCCATGAATCGCACCATTGTCGGTATTGATGTCGGTACAACCAAAATATGTACTTTGGTTGCTGAAGTTCACGATACAGGCAAAGTGAATATTTTAGGGGTTGGCCTCACGCCTTCCAAAGGTCTTGATCGCGGTGTTGTGGTCAATATCGACGAGGCAGTTAGCGCGATTGCAACTTCGGTTGAAAAGGCCGAACGGCTTTCGGGCTATCGCATTGGCACTGCCTTTGTCGGGATTGCGGGCCGCCATATTTCCTCAGTGAATAGTCGTGGGGTGGTTGCCATCTCACGGCCTGATCATGAAATTTCGCGCACAGACGTTGCCCGCGCTGTCGAAGCCGCCCAAGCGATTGCCATCCCAACCCAACGTGAAGTGATCCATGTGATTCCACGGGCCTATATCGTTGATGGCCATGAGGGCATTCGCGACCCAGTGGGTATGGCAGGCTATCGGCTTGAAGTTGAAACGCATATCGTTACTGGCGAAGTAATGGCGATTCAAAACTTAATCAAGAGTGTTGAACGGGCTGGGGTCGGCATCGACGACCTGGTGCTGCAACCCTTAGCCTCAGGCGAGGCGGTGCTAAGCGAAGAAGATAAAAGCCGTGGGGTTGTGCTCGTTGATATTGGTGGTGGCACAACCGACATTGCGATTTTTATTGGTGGTGGCATTTGGCACACCGTGGTGTTGCCAATTGGCGGAGCACATTTCACCAATGATTTGGTCTATGTGCTGCATACACCGCATAACACCGCCGAATATCTCAAATTGCGCTATGGCAAAGTAACCGATATCGACAGCCATGACCCTGATGATGATCTGATCGATACCGATGGCTTTTCGCCAGGCGAACATCAACAAGTCTCGCGGATTGAATTGAATGAAATTCTGCAAGCGCGAGCCGAACAACTGATCGACATGATTGGCAATGAAATCCGTCGTTCTGGCTATGAAGGCCTACTGCCTGCGGGGATTGTCCTGACAGGTGGCTCGGCTCAATTGCCTGGCTTAGATGAGATGGCACGCCAACTTTTAGGGATGCCAGTGCGCATTGGCATTCCAACGAATTTGACTGGATTAGCTGAAGCAATAGATGCACCACCCTATGCCACGGCTGTGGGGCTTGTCCGTTGGGGCTTGCGTCATGGAATGGGCAGCGTTGGCGGCCATGCTGCGAGCCAACCAGCAACGACCAACTGGAAACAAACCTACGACCGCTTCAAAATGTGGTTACGGGAATTTTTACCCTAAACGAGCATCGTGGCTACAGTCGATCCACGCCATTGCTGGGCTTTGGTGCTGATCTGGAGGCAAACTTAACATGGATTTCAATAGCAACTTAATTGAAAATTTCGCCCAAATCAAGGTGATTGGGGTTGGTGGTGGCGGCTCGAATGCGGTTGATCGCATGGTCGAATCGGGCCTGCAAGGGGTCGAATTTATCACCGTCAACACCGATGCTCAAGCCCTGATTCACTCGCCTGCCACAATTCGCGTGCGGATTGGCGATAAACTGACGCGCGGGCTTGGCTCAGGCGGTAATCCCGTGATTGGCCAAAAAGCCGCCGAAGAAACCCATGATGAGCTGCACGATGTGTTGCGTGGCTCGGATATGGTTTTCATCACTGCTGGCATGGGTGGTGGTACTGGCACAGGTGCTTCGCCCGTGATTGCTTCAATTGCCCAAGAAATTGGCGCTTTGACGGTTGGTGTGGTGACGCGCCCCTTCTTGTTTGAGGGCAACCATCGCCGCAAAGTTGCCGAATCGGGGATTGACCAACTCAAGCCAAGCGTTGATGCCTTGATTGTGGTGCCAAACGATCGCTTGCTGCAAATTGCTTCGAAAAACACCAAAATGAATGAAGCTTTTCGCATGGCCGACGATGTGCTGCGCCAAGGTATTCAAGGGATCTCCGATTTGATTACCAGTCGTGGTTTGATTAACCTCGACTTTGCCGACGTAAAAACCATTATGTCGCAACAAGGCACGGCCTTGATGGCAATTGGCCATGGTATCGGCGATAATCGCATGGTCGATGCTGCCAATATGGCGATTTCATCACCCTTGCTTGAAATCTCGATTGATGGTGCTAAGGGCGTGCTGTTCAACGTGACTGGTGGCGAAGATTTGGGCTTGTTGGAAGTCAACGAAGCTGCCGAGATTATTTCCAAGGCAGCTGATCCTGATGCCAACATTATTTTCGGCGCACGGATTGACCCTAACCTGCCAGCTGATGAAGTTAAAATCACGATTATTGCTACCGGCTTTGATCAAGCGCGACCACAAGGCAACAATCGCTCACGTTCATATCCATCGGCGCAAAGCCAACCTAGCCAACCAACCAGCTACCAACAACCAGTGCAGCAACCAGTGCGGCCAGCACCTCAACCGCAACAACCACAACGGCCCACTCCACCAACCTCGTTTGGTAGCAACGACGATTTAGATATTCCGCCATTCTTGCGCAACCGCGAACGCCGCAAGTAAAGCTTTTAGCTCGCTCCAAGGGAGTGGTACTACCCCCTTGGGGCGAGCAAATTGCCCAAATTGAGCGTGAATATTTTTAGATAGTTAGCTAGGTCGTTGGGCAAACTGCCCAAAGATTAGGCAAAAAGTACTACAAATTTTGACATCAGCTTTTTAATGGTTATAATGATGCTCTGAATACAGATTGCATCTGTGCTACTTATACTATCCCCAAAAACCACATTGGAAGGAGGTGGTCACGTCACCAACGAGACACCCTGTTGGCCCTATATCCCTCTGATATAGGAATGTTCGATTTAGAAATCGTCCTTTCAACTGTTTGATTTAGGAGGCAAGAATGCTTCGATCAAAGCGCCAATTGATGAGCTTTGCGCTCATGTTGGTCCTTGTTGTTCCGATCCTGGCCGCTTGTGGTGGCGAAACAACTCCAACCACAGCTCCAGCAACGACTGCCCCAGCAACCGCAACTACAGATACTTCATCAGCAGCAACTGCTGAACCAACAACTGCTGAAGCAACCGTCGAACCAACCGTTGCTGAAGCAACTGCCGAACCACAAACCGGTGGTGCACCTGATATGGATAAAACCATCATCATCGGTATGACCCAATCGCCAGACACCTTGTTCGGCATTGAATCACAATCAAGCGCCACCACCCAAGTGTTGTCAGCGATTCAACCAGCTTGTTTCACCACTTTGAGCTACGAATATCAACCAGTTTGTTTCACCAAATTGCCAAGCTTCGAAGATGGCGATGCAGTGACCCAAACCGTCTCAGTTGATAGCGCCTATGCTGGCAACATCGTGATCGACGATGAGTTGATCACCGATACCGCTAGCTTGACCGAAGCTGTTGAATTGGAACAAGTTGTTGTAACTTGGACCTTGATTGATGGCATGACTTGGGAAGATGGCACCGCCATCACCGCAGCCGACTTCGTGTTTGCTGCTGAATTGTACCAAGATCCAGGCATCAAGAACGCTAGCCGCTTCGTGCTTGATCGCACCGAAAAATACGAAGCCAAAGACGACAAAACCTTGGTATGGTACGCTGCACCAGGCTACACCGATGCAACCTACTTCTTGAACACCTTTGGTCCTGAACCAAAGCACGTTTTGGAAAGCGTCGATCCAGCAACCATTGGTGGTAGCGACTACGCTAGCAAGCCATTGGCTTATGGCCCATACAAAATCCTCGAAAACACCCCACAAGAAAGCACCAAGTTGGTTGCAAACGAAACCTACTGGAAAGCTGGTTTCCCTCTCGTTGGTAATGTTACCTTCAAGTATCTGACCAGCGAAGATCAAGTGTTGCAACAATTGGAAAGCGGCGAAATCGACGTAGTTGGTTCAATTGGTTTGACCTTGGCTAACGCTCCTAAGCTCGACGAACTCGAAGCTGCTGGCGTGCTCAAGGGCCAATATGTTCCAGCAACCGTGTGGGAACACATGGACTTCGGTGTCGAGCGCAACGACGGCCAACCATCAGTATTCGCTGATGTCAAGTTGCGCCAAGCTGTAGCTTACGCTGTCAACCGCAAGCAAATCATCGATAACGTCTTGTTCGGCAAGACCGTTGTGATGAACACCTTCTTGCCAGCCGACCACTGGGCTTATCCACCAAACGGCGAAGGCTTGGAAGCTTACGAATACGATGTTGAAAAAGCTAAGGCTCTCTTGGCCGAAGCTGGTTGGACTGCTGGCGCTGATGGTATTCTTGAAAAAGATGGTACCAAGCTCACGGTTCAATTCTTCACCACCGAAAACAACCAAACCCGCGCCTCAGTGGCTCAGTTGATCCAAGAAGACTTGAAAGCTGTTGGGATCGATGTTCAATTGAACTTCGTGCCAGCAACCGATGTCTTGTTCAAGAACGGCGAAGAAGGTATCTTGTCAGGCCGCCGCTTCGACTTAGGCTTGTACGCTTGGGTCAGTGGCCCAGAGCCTTCGACCGCTCTGTACCTCTGTGAGCAAGTGCCAACCGCTGAAAACAGCTACGGTGGCCAAAACAACACCGGCTGGTGTAACGAAGCTTACGACAAGCCAGCGTTGGCCTCACAATCAGAAACCGACCGCGCCAAGCGGATTCCTTTGGTCATCGAAGCTCAAAAGGTCTTCAATGCCGAATTGCCAACCTTCCCATTGTACCAACGCGTCAATGTTGGTGCTTACAACGTCAAGGTTAGCGGCTTGGACTTGAACCCAACCAGCCAAGTTGACTTCTGGAACATCGAAACCTGGGATGTTACCAAGTAATTGGTAAGCTCCCCACTACGGAGCTGCGTGCTTGCACGTGGCTCCGTAGTTGTTCCCTCTCGTTTCCTACAACCTTTCGCGAGCACCATGCAGTTAAATCAAGACAATGTTGTCACTCAGGATGTCGTAACCACCAGACAGTGATTGTCGTGCTTGTGTGGTTTTTTTTGTAATGCGAGATAAATGGTACAATAGGCCAGTTTTTCCAGCTTTAAAATTGATTGCTCTTTTTTTGAACGTAATTGACTAAAGTAGAGTGTAATAGTTAACAACCGTTTATCTTGGTATTAACCATTCAAGCATGTGTAGAGGTACCGCATGACCGTATATCTCATTCGGCGCTTGTTTCAAGCGATGCTCGTTCTCCTGTTCTCATCAGCAGTGATCTACTCGCTGTTTGCGTTGGCTCCTGGTGGTCCACTTGATGAGTTGCGCCAAAACACAGATCCCAAAAGCCGTCCGAGTGAAGAGGATATCAAACGCCAAGCGAAATTGCTTGGGGCTGATAAGCCTTGGTACTTGTGGTATCCAACTTGGTTAGCTGGCGATACTTGGATGGATAAAATTGGCCTTGAGGAATACAAGGGTGATCGCAAAGGAATTTTGCGCTGGGATTGGGGCACATCGTGGAAGTTCCAACGCAATACGCCAGTCTTAGAAATTATTGGCGATAAACTCCCCGATACGCTTTGGTTAATGATTTCCTCAACCTTGATTTCGTTGGTGTTGGGGATTCCGTTGGGGGTCTTCTCGGCAGTACGCCAATATTCATTCTTTGATTATGTGCTGACCACATTTAGCTTTATTGGCTTATCACTGCCAGCCTTCTGGTTTGGTTTGTTGATTATTGCGGTATCGCTATGGTTCAAACGTAATGGCTGGTTCTACTTTCCGGCTGGTGATATTTTGGCCTTGCGCAACTACGAGGTGCCAATCCTCGGTACCGTTGTGGCTGGCTCGTTCCTCGATCGCGTGATGCACCTCGTTATGCCAGTTACCGTGCTTTCAATGCTCAACTTGGCTAACTGGAGCCGCTTTATGCGGGCTAGTATGCTCGAAGTGTTGAGCCAAGATTATGTGCGAACTGCCCGCGCTAAAGGGGTTAAAGAACGGGTCGTGATCTACAAGCATGCCTTCCGCAATGCCTTGATTCCCTTGATCACGATTATCGTTTTTGCAATTCCTGGGGTTTTCGGTGGCGCATTGTTTACCGAAACAGTCTTTAATTATAAAGCACTCGGTTTTACCTTTATTAGCGCTTTGAACCTCAAAGATTACCCATTGGCAATGGCCTTCTTGCTGATCTCATCGATTTTGTTGGTCTTTGCCACCTTGCTTGCTGATATTCTGTATACGATTGTTGACCCACGAATCCGACTTGAGTAGCTACGGCTGACGGTTTGCGATTGGTCTTATCAACACTGTGAAAGGAAAATCCATGGCTGTTTCAACAACTCAAGTCGAAGCTCGCGAGGCAAAAAAAGAAGAATATGAGCGCCCATGGCTTGAGATTCTTAAACGCTTTACCCGTCACCGTTTTGCGGTTGGTAGTGTAATCGTTTTGTTCTTGGTGGTTTTGGCGGTGATCGTTGGGCCGTTCTTGATGCCTTTCGGGGAGACCGATAGTGCGATTGTCAAGAAGAACCAACCACCTGGCACGGCTTATACGTTGCCCAAAGACCTTTTCTATAATGGGATTGGCGGCGAAGTTCGCACGCCCAAGGGTGCTGAGCTAACTTTTTGGTTGGGTACTGATTATAATGGCCGCGATTTGCTGACCCGCTTGCTGTATGCTGGGCGTGTTTCGCTCTATATCGCCGTTGCTGTAACCCTGCTCAGTGAATTGATTGGGATTATCGTTGGCGTGATGAGCGGTTATTTCGGTGGGGTGGTCGATGCCTTTGCAATGCGCTTTGTTGACTTCCTCAACACCTTGCCATTGCTGCCAATTCTCTTAATTATCTCGACTATTTTGAAGCCCACAATCAATGTATTGATTATGATTCTGGTCTTCTTTAGTTGGACTGGCGGCGCACGCTTGATGCGCGGCCAAATTTTGAGCTTACGTGAACAAGAATATGTTTCGGCTTCACGGGCTTTAGGTGCTTCCAACTTGCGGATTATGTTCCGCCACCTGGTGCCAAATGCCTTAGCGCCCAACATTGTTAATGCATCATTGGCCTTGAGTGGTGTGATGATCACCGAAGCCGCCCTAAGCTTTTTGGGCTTCGGGGTGCAATTACCCGCAGCATCTTGGGGTAATATGCTCAAAGATGTTAATACAACCGTTTTGGAAAAATATACGTGGCAAGCCTTCTTCCCGGGGCTGGCAATCTTTATTTGTTCATTGTGCTTCAATTTCATTGGCGATGGCTTGCGCGACGCTCTTGACCCACGCGCCAAACGCTAACCTGTAATTCTTGCTAGATAGGGGCATGCTTGTGGCTCAATCCGATGTTTTGTTGAAACTCAAGGGTGTCAAAACCTACTTTTTCACCGATGAAGGCACTGTCCATGCCGTCGATGGCCTCGATTTTCAGGTGCGTCGTGGCGAAACCTTGGGCATCGTCGGTGAATCGGGGTGTGGCAAAAGCGTAACGTCCATGTCGATCTTACGTTTGTTGGGCAAAACTGGTAAAGTCATCGAAGGTGAGATCATGTTCGATGGCGAGAATTTGCTCGACCTGAGTGAAGAAGAAATGCGCAAAATCCGTGGCAATCGGATTTCAATGATTTTCCAACAGCCAACGACCTGTCTGAATCCTGTTTTCCGCATCGGTGAACAGATTATCGAGGCCTTGCAAATTCACCAAGGGCTTTCGGGCGAGGAAGGCAATAAACGCACGATTGAGCTACTTACTTTAGTTGGTTTGCCCGACCCCGTGCGTCGGATGCGTTCGTTCCCCCACGAAATTTCTGGCGGTCAGGCCCAACGGGTGATGATCGCCATGGCCTTGGCATGTAACCCCGAATTGTTGATTGCCGATGAGCCAACCACTGCACTTGACGTAACGATTCAAGCCCAAATCTTGGATCTCATGCGCGAGTTGCGCGAAAAGGTTAATACTGCAATTATTTTGATTACCCACGATTTAGGGGTGGTGGCCGAAATGGCCGAAAATGTGATGGTGATGTATGCAGGTAAGGCGGTTGAATATGCGCCTGTCCATGCCTTGTTTGAAGCACCCAAACACCCCTATACCCAAGGCTTGATCGCTTCAACGCCAGTGTTGGGCAATGTGCGCGATGAATTAGAAACAATCCCTGGCCAGGTTCCGAGCTTGTTGAACCCGCCAGCAGGTTGTCGTTTTGCTTCACGCTGTGCCCATCGCATGGATCAATGTACGCAAGAAGAACCCCCGTTGATCAAGCTCGAAGGTGATCGACTGGTACGTTGCTGGTTGTACTAGAAGAGGTTTGACATGACTGTTTCCAACAGTACCAGTGAGAATTTGCTTGAGGTACGCAATCTCAAGAAATATTTTCCAATTAAGGGTGGTTTGTTACGCCGCACAGTCGCCCAAGTTAAGGCACTCGATGGCGTAAGTTTCAGCATCAAAAAGGGTGAAACGCTCGGCTTGGTCGGCGAATCAGGCTGTGGCAAAACCACCACTGGCCGCACGGTCTTGCGCTTGATTCCGCCATCGGCAGGCGAGGTGGTATTTGATGGCCAAGATGTGCTCAAGGCAAGTTCTGGCCGCATGCGAACCTTGCGCCGCGATATGCAGATTGTGTTTCAAGACCCCTATGCCTCACTCAACCCACGGATTCCAGTGGGCCAAAGTATTGCCGAAGGCTTGAAGATTCACAATATTGGCACGCCCAAAGAGCGGCTTGACCAAGTTGCCCAAGTGTTGGAGCGGGTTGGTCTGAATTCAGGCCACATGCGCCGCTTCCCGCACGAGTTTTCAGGTGGTCAACGCCAACGGATCGGGATCGCCCGGGCTTTGGTGATGCAACCTAAATTGATCGTTTGTGATGAGCCTGTTTCAGCGTTGGACGTGTCGATCCAAGCGCAGGTGCTCAACTTGTTGAACGATTTGCAAAAAGATTTGGGCCTAACCTATCTGTTTATTGCCCACAACTTGAGCGTCGTTGAACACATCAGCGATCGGGTGGGTGTGATGTATTTGGGGCGGATGGTCGAGCTTTCAACCCGCGATCAACTCTTCCGCAAACCAATGCACCCCTATACCAAAGCCTTGATGTCGGCGATTCCCTTGCCCGACCCAACCATCAAGCGCGACCGGATTATCTTGGAAGGCGATGTGCCTAGCCCAGTTAATCCACCAAGTGGCTGCCGCTTCCACCCACGCTGCTGGCTGGCTCAAGATATTTGTAAACACGATGACCCAGCCTTTGAGGAAAAAGAGCCAGGCCACTTTGTCGCTTGTCACTTTGCTCAAGGTTAAGCGCATTGTTGGGCAACAACACCAGAACCGAGGCGGCTTTGCTACCTCGGTTCGTTGTTTAACTAGCTAAAGATCTGATGAGAAACCTCCATAATCCCTGAAATATGGCCTACAAATATTCGACAAAAGTGGCGGGCTGCGCTACACTGCCTGTTGCTTAAAAGTGATCGAACGTTGCGGTTTGAATAAATTAGAGCGTCAACCATCAGCAAGTTGTTCATTGCTTGCTCGATGCTTGGCCTTGGATTGATGCTCATGAAATTGCGTTTTAGCCTTGCGCTGTTGCTCTGTTTTAGCTTGATTAGTTGTAGTATTGAGGGTGGTGCCCCAGTTGGTCAGCCAACTGTCCAAGTGCAAACTCCCTTGCCAACTACCAACCCTGCCACTTCCAATCTTTGGACGTTGGGCTTAACTGAGGAGCCGATTGATCTGTATCCTTACAGTTATGCCTTTCGTGGCGCGGCTCCCTTGATTGAATTGCTTTACCCTGCGCCTTTGACGGTGGTTGCTGAAGCTTATACCACAACTGGCGTTTTGGAGCGCGTGCCATCATTCGAAAATGGTGATGTGCAATATATTACAACCACGGTTAATCTTGATGCGAATGGCGTAATTACCACTACGCAAACTGAAACTATTACCAGTGTGCGGCAGTTAACTGTTACCTATCGCTGGAATAAAAATCTGCAATGGGAAGATGGACAGCCATTAACCGCAGCCGATTCAGTTTTTGCCTATAATTTGTTGCGTGGCAGCGCCTCAACTGCCCAATTGGCAACTCAAAGCGACTTAACCGCCGATTATGTGGCGCTTGATCAATATACGACCCGCGCCTATTTGCCGCCCGAACGTGACGACCCAAATTATTTGATCACGGTTTGGACTCCACTGCCAGCACATTTGTTTGAAGGCCAGCCAAGTGCCAAAGAAGTTAGCGATCGTTTGGCCCAGTCGCCAGTTGGCTATGGCCCGTATACGCTCAAAGCCTGGACGGCAGGCACGCAGTTGGAATTTGTGCGGCGCGAAGGTCAAGCGCAACAATTGCCTAGCACGATTATTGCCCGTTTGTATCCTGATATTGCCATGATGCGCGACGATGTGCTGAGCGGGCGGGTCGATGTGGCTTGGACAGAAGGCTCGTTGGAACAATTAGCGCTTGATCTGAAAACTGATGTGCAATCCAAAACCTTGCAATTGCTCCAAGCACCTAACCCAATTTGGGAACATATCGACATGAATTTGGCGGTTGTAGCTTTACAAGATATTCGGATGCGCCAAGCGATTGCCCATGGCTTCGACCGTGAGGCGATTAGCACAACCTTGTATGGCACGCCCAACGCAGTTTTGCATAGTTGGTTGGCGGCTGAATCATGGGCTTTTGATCCAATAACGGTGGTCAGTTATACTTTTGATCCTGCACTTTCACGCCAATTGCTTGATGAAATGAATTATCGTGATACCAATGATGATGGTTTGCGCGAACGCCCTGATGGCACGCCCTTCCAATTGACATTAACCACTTCGGCCCAAACCCCGATTCGCCAACGCCTTAGTGAGCAATTTGTCAGCGATATGCAGGCAATCGGAATTGATATCAAGGTTGAAGCCTTATCAACCACCGATTTGTATAGCCAGCAAGGGCCATTATTTGGCCGACGCTTTGAGCTGGCCTTGTTTGGCTGGCTGCGCAGCGTTGATCCCGACGGCGCGGTGTTGTGGAGTTGCGCCGCGATTCCTAACCAAATTAACGGCTACTCCGGCGATAATTTTACTGGTTGGTGTATGGATACTGCTGATCGGGCGATTCGTACCGCCACCAGTTCGCTTGATCCAGCGGTGCGTAAAGCTGCCTATAGCGAACAACAGCAAATTTTTACCCGCGAATTACCAGTCTTGCCCGTGATTACCCGCCAAACGACGGTGTTGCTTGCGCCGAATGTGCGAGGTGTGCAACCGCAACCATTGGCTCCAATTACTTGGAACGTGGGTGCTTGGCAACGCTAGCGGCGCAGATTTTGCTTAATCGCGCTGATGATTACTGACGATCAACGTGGATCAAACTGAAATTATGCGCTTACTACTTGGAATCTTATTGCTAAACTTAGTGTGGTGTAGCTACCGCCCCCAAGAACGCCAAATTCTCTGGGGGTGGTTTTTGCGTATCTGGCCACGGGTTCGACCAATATTGGGCTGGTTTTTGATTTTTATCGGCATCTTGGGTGTGATTCTGCCAATTCTTCAAGGGATTATTTTCTTGGTGATTGGCTCGGCCTTGATTGGCCCACGCCATCGGCTGATTCGCCGAACGCGGGTAGCTTATAAACAGTTTTTGCATCGTTTGGCTGGTTCGTCCAATCGATTTTTGGCCTGGCTGGGGCGCTTTGGTATCAGCTCGTTGCGCACCATGAATCAGCAAATTCGGCGTTTTGTTGAATATCGCACGCGCTATCAGCGCAAGCATCGGCCAATTCGCTTGGCAATTGTGCCACCGCCCGAGGTAGTGACAATGCTTGATCACTATCGCCAGCGCTATGATCCGAGTTATCGCCATGGCTTGCCGCCGCATATTGTGCTTGTGCCAAGCAGCCATCCCAGCGATCGTGATGATTTTGAGCGAGAGGTGGCAACCATTCTAAGCCAATGGTCGAGTTTCGATCTGACCCTTGAGCACTTGCAAATCGCCCCAAACCAGCATCGTTTGGTGCTGCTCCCCAGCCAAGGCAAAAACTTGCTCGAACAACTCCAAGCGAGCTTGCCGCAAACGCGCCCAATCAAACGCCAGCCATGGCCAGCCCTAACGATTGGCAAATTATTGCAATATAGCAGTTTGGCGAGCGCTCAAACCTGGGTCGCCGAAACATGGCAACCACAACGCTGGCATGTGGCTGAATTGGTCTTGTTTGAAGAACGTTTTGGCCGGATGTGGCACGAAGTACGGCGTTTTCGTTTATGCGCTAGCACGAACCATGCGGAGTGTGTTAAGATACATGCACTTAACGATTATGCCTAAAGCAGCGTTGCTTTACACTCACTGCCGAGGAGTTTTACGATGATTGAAACCACAATGGCAACCGCCCAGCGCCAATTTGATATTGCCGCTGAATTGCTGGCCTTAGAACCGGAAGTTCGCGATATGCTCCGCGAGCCACGGCGTGAGTTGATTGTGCATTTTCCGGTCAAGCTGGATAATGGGCGGGTGCGAACTTTAACTGGCTATCGTGTCCATCATAATATTACCCGTGGCCCGGCCCTAGGAGGCTTGCGCTTACAATCGTCGGCTACGCTCGATGAAATGCAAGCCTTGGCGATGTGGATGACCTGGAGTTGTGCGATTGTGCAAATTCCCTATGGTGGAGCCAAGGGCGCAATCGTTTGCGATCATCGCGAATTGACCAGCGGCGAACTTGAGCGGATTATTCGGCGTTATGTGACCGAAATTACCCCATTGATCGGCGCTGAACGCGATGTAATCATGCCCGACCTTAACACCAACGAGCAAACCATGGCCTGGATTATGGATACCTATTCGATGCATCATGGCTACACGATGCCATCGGTCGCAACTGGTAAACCAGTTCAAGTTGGCGGTTCACAGGGCCATGGCCAAGGAACTGCCCGTGGTTTGTGCTATACCGTGCGCCAAGCAGCCAGCAAAATTGGCCTCGATTTGGCGGGAGCACGGGTGGTGATGCAAGGTTCCGGTTCAACTGGGCGTTTGGTGTTGCAATTCTTGGCTGAAATGGGCTGTCGGATTATTGCTGCCAGCGATGATAACACCGGCATTGTGGCCGAAACCGAGGCTGGGATTGATGTTGCTGCTTTGATTGAACATCGGGTTCAGACTGATGGCGTAGCCAATTTGGCTGGGACAAGGCCGATTAGCCATAACGAATTGCTCGAATTGCCATGCGATATTTTGGTGCTGGCAGCAGGCCAAAACGATATTAGCGGAGCCAATGCTGGCCGAATTCAAGCTAAAATTGTGGTCGAATTAGCCAATGGCCCAATCACGCCAACGGGCGATTCGATTCTCGCCAATAAGCAAATTATGGTTGTGCCCGATATCTTGGCCAATGCAGGCGGGATTGTGGTTTCCTACTTCGAATGGGTGCAGGGCTTGCAAGAGTTCTTCTGGACTGAACGCGAAGTTCATGGCGAATTAGCCACGACCATGGAACGAGCCTTTAACGAGGTCTTTACCGTCGCCCAAGAACGCTTTGTGCCATTGCGCACAGCCGCCTATCTGCTAGCCGTTGATCGCGTCGTCCGCGCGATGGCAATGCGTGGGATTTATCCGTAGTTGTTAGGGGTCAGGGTTCAGGGGTCAGTTTGGAACTGTGAAGATTTATGTTGGTCCACAGATTGATATATCTGTCGGTAGTTATCTGCTGATGTCAATTGCCTGACCCCTAGCCCCTGAATCCTGACCCCTCTTGTCTATGCTCTCTGTTTTATAATGGGCGATACGTGATGACTTCATCCCTCATCCTTCATCCCTCATCGATACGACTATGCCCTTAGCAACTCATCACCCCTATAATCTGCAATTGCCCGAATTTGCTGGCCCTTTGGATTTGCTGTTGCGCCTGATTGAGCGTGAAGAATTGGCGATCACGGCAATTTCGTTGGCAGCAGTTGCCGATCAATATTTGGCTCATGTGCGAGCCATGCCCGACCCCGACCCGCTGACCGTGGCCGATTTTCTAGCCTTGGCGGCGCAATTATTGTTGATTAAGTCGCGGGCATTGCTACCTCGACGTGAGCCACCACCCGCCCCTCCTGAAGAAGATGTGGCTGAGCAATTGGCCCAACGTCTGCGCGAATATCAACAATTTAAACAAGCTGCGACCCAATTGCGCGAATGGGAAAGCGCTGGTTTGCGCGTGTGGGAGCGGGTTGCCCTACCGCCCCAGCCTGATTTACCTGCGCCCCAAATCGCCGCCCATAAATTAAGTGCCTTGGTTAATGCCCTCTCGCGGCGTTTGAGCCTGATCGAGCGTGAAACTCCACCGATAGCCATCCCCAAGGCCAAAGTTATTACGATTGCCGAAATGGCCGAGTTGATTGGTGAACGTTTGCAGCGCCAACGCTTTGTCGCCTTTGACGACCTGCTGAGCCTCGCGACGACCCGTAGCGAAGTGATTGTAGCTCTTTGGACGGTTTTAGAGCTCGCCAAACGTGAAATTATTAATGTTGAACAGGATGATTTGTTTGAGTTGATCAATCTCTCGCGTGGAGCACGCTTTGGGGAAAAGCTGACTGAATAGTAAGAGCATAGAGCATAGAGCATAGAGCATAGGCCTTATCCGGTATTGGATGTTGGGATCAATTTTAACGCAGAAGTGCAGAGAAAGACGAGGGATCTGATGTCAGGGATTTGGCATAAACAGCCTTCGTGGTTTCGGCCCTTCGTGGTTTCGGCCCTTCGTGCGCTTCGTGCCCTTCGTGGATCGAAATTAAGCGGCGCTGAGAACCGAAATTCCCAGCGCCCCCTATGCTCTATGTTCTTACTCCCCAATCGTGCCGTTGCCTTTGCTCCATTGCATGGTGTAAAGGTTGTAGTAGCGGCCTCGACGGGCCAACAACTCGGCATGCGTGCCCATTTCGCTAATTTGGCCGCGATCAAGCACCACAATTTTGCTAGCATTGGTGATTGTGCTCAGACGGTGGGCAATCACAAAGCTGGTTCGGCCCCGCATCAGCGTATCTAAGGCGGCCTGAATTTGGCGTTCGGTCGTGGTATCGACGCTGCTGGTCGCTTCATCCAAAATCAGCAAGCGCGGATCGGCCAACAAGGCTCGAGCAAATGAGAGAATTTGGCGTTGGCCCACACTTAAATTGACCCCATTTTCGCCAACATCGGTGGCGTAGCCTTCGGGCATGCGCTCGATAAACTCGTGTGCCCCAACCGCTTTGGCTGCGGCAATCACAGCGTCCTCGCTCGCATCCAAACGACCATAACGAATATTTTCGGTGATACTACCGCCAAATAAGAAGGTATCTTGCAACACAATCCCTAATTGTTGACGTAAGCTAGCTTGGGTTACCTCGCGAATATCATGACCATCGACCAAGACTGCGCCATCGGTTACATCGAAGAAGCGCCCAAGCAGCCGAATAATCGTGCTTTTGCCAGCGCCTGTTTCGCCCACCAAGGCAATCGTTTCACCTGGCTGGGCTTCGAGGGTCACATCGCGCAGCACTGGCTCGCCATCGGCATAGCCAAACGACACATGATCAAACATCACATGGCCACGCACGGCAGGCAAGGCTTGGGCATTCGGCGCGTCGAGCATATCTGGCTCGGTGTCAAGCAAGGCGAACATGCGCTCCGATGAAGCCATGGTCGATTGAAAGGTGTTGTAGCGTTGCGCCAACTCCAAAATTGGGTCGAAGAAACGGCTGACATACAACACAAACGCCACCAAAACCCCCGGCGTAAGATTATCGCCGAGCACCAGCCAACCGCCCACGCCCACAACCAAGGCCGTTGCCAACGAACCCATAAAATCGACAGCGGGAAAGAAGGTGGCGGCCAAACGCGCAGCGCTGGTGTTGGCGTTAAAATATGAGCGATTCAGATCATCGAAATGCTCGCCGTTGGCTGCTTCGCGCACAAAGCTTTTGGTTACCCGAATGCCTGAGATCGATTCGTTCAAATAGCCGTTGATCAAGGCAATCCGTTCACGGGTTGAGCGATATGCTTGGCGCACGCGTACCCGCCAGTAGTTGGTCACAATCACCATAATTGGCAGCACAGCAAAGGTTACCAGCGCCAATTTCCAATTCAGCAAGAGCATGGCGATTGTAATGCCAACCAGCGAGAAGGTTGCCCGCGTTAGCCCGGTAATCGACCAGGTAACAAAATCTTGCAAGACATCAACATCAGAAATGAGGCGGCTCATCAAGCGGCCAACACTGTAGCGATTGTAGAAATTAAGCGATAAACGCTGCAAATGGCGAAACAGCGCCGAACGCACATCGGCAACCACGCCCGTCCCCACAACTGCCAGCAAGTGAATCCGTGAGCGGTTGGAGAGCCATTCGCCCAATGAAACGACCGCAAAAATGATCGTCCAGGTGTAGAGCGAATCAAGCGATTGAGCTTTGATCCCCACGTCAATTGCTTGGCCAATCACCCATGGCGAGACGACCGATAGCACTGTGCCAATAATCATCAGCACAATTGCGGCGGTCATGGTGCGTTTGTATGGCCCGATAAAGGCCAATAGTCGCCGCATCAACCGTGGATCATAGGCCTTGCCCAAGCTATTTTCATCATCCTTGGGCAATAAATCGGCGACCTTTTTTTCTATTTCATCATCGCGCTTACGCGACGGCGCTAAAGCTTTAGTTGTCATAACACCCTCTTGTTAAGTATGAAGGATGAGGGATGAAGGATGAACATATTCATCCAACGACACATCCAAATATTTATTCGGCAAGGAAACCTCAAATTACTCGGCTTATTTCATCATTCATAATTCATCCTTCATACTTCCAAAACGCTTTCCTCTTGATCTTTGAGTTGTAGATCGTAGATGGTGCGATACAAGCCTGGTTGGGCCAGTAGCTCGGTGTGGGTGCCATGCTGCACAACTTTGCCAGCATCAAGCACCAGAATTTGGTCGGCATTTTTGAGCGTCAGCAAACGTTGGGCAATCACAAAGGTCGTGCGGCCTTGCATCAGTTGTTCGAGTGCTTGTTGAATTAAGTGCTCAGTTTCCGTGTCCACGCTCGATGTTGAGTCGTCCAAAATCAAAATGCGTGGGTTGAGCAACAAGGCACGAGCGATCGCGATGCGCTGACGTTGACCACCAGAGAGGGTCACGCCCCGCTCGCCAACTTTGGTTTGGTAGCCTTCGCTAAAATGCAAAATAAAATCATGAGCACGCGCTGCTTTGGCCGCCGCAATCACTTCATCATCACTGGCTTCAGGCCGCCCATAGCGAATGTTATCGGCGATGCTTGAGCTAAATAAAAATGAATCTTGCAGTACAATCCCAATTTGTTGGCGCAAACTTTGAATTGCCAAATCGCGCACGTCGTGGCCATCGACCAACACCCGCCCTTCGATTGGGTCGTAAAAGCGTGGGATGAGATTGGTGATGGTGCTTTTGCCTGAGCCAGTTGGCCCCATCAAGGCCACAACTTGGCCAGGCTTGGCCTCGAACGAAATATCGTGCAACGTTGGGCGACCACCTTCGCGATAGGCAAACGAAACATGCTCAAATTTAACGTTGCCCTGCACATGATCCAACGAATGAGCATCAGCTTTATCGGCTAATTCATCAAACGTATCAATAATTTCAAACACGCGGGCTGAACTTGCTACCGCTGTAGCCGCCAAGTTGACGGTAAAGCCCAAGCGTTGCACTGGGTTATTCAGCAACAGCACATAGCTGATCATCGCGAATAACGAGCCAACCGTAATTGTGCCGTTCATCGCCTGTGGACCGCCAATCCAGAGCAAAATAATCACGCTGATGGCGACCAAAAAGTTGAAAAAGGGCCAGCTATTGCCCCAAATGCGAATTACCGCAAAACGGCGGTTATACCACTCACCATTATCGCGATCGAATTTTTCGAGTTCATATGGTTCGCGGGCAAAAGCTTTGACCACGCGAATGCCAGTCAGGCTTTCTTGCATCATGGTTGAGAGCTTGCCCATTTGCTCTTGAATTTTGGTAAACAGCGGCTCGACCGTGTTGCCAAAGCGAATTGTGGCGTAGAGCAGTACGGGCAAGGGCAAGAGTGCCAAGCCAGTCAAGGTTAAATCTTCAAGCACCATGGCCACGATAATGCCGAAAAGCAAGAGCATGGTTGAGCTAAGTTCAAGTAGCCCAACCCCGACAAAACGCTCGGTTTCGGTAATATCGCTGGTGGCGCGGCTCATCAGGTCGCCAGTTTGTGAGCGATCATGGAACGAAAAAGGCAGCCGTTGAATCGCATCGTAAAAACGATTGCGTAAATCGTAGGCCACCCGAAAGCTCAGCCATTCGCCATAATAGCGTTGAGCAAAGCCAAAAATCACCCGTACCACCGCCACGCCCAAAATAATGAGCGCTGTAATCAGCAACGCGCGACTTGAACCACTGGCGATGCCTTGATCAATCGCTTGTTTGAGCAATTGTGGAATCGCAATGTTTAAGCCGACCGCCAACAAGGTTGAGCCATAGGCATAGAACACTTGCCTAGGGTAAGGCCGTAGGTGCGCCAGTAGCCGTCGATACTGATCTAGATGCTTCACGCATGCCTCCTTTTTGATGGTTATCCCGAACCAGCAGACTATATAGTATATGCTAAAATGTGCATAACAATATCAGTCTTTGGTCGCATGATCATTTTCCAAACGGTTAGATCATGGGTGAAACCCAAACACCCATGACAATTAAGCTGTTGGATTTTGAGATTGGCAAGCTTGATTTCAGTGCTTACTTACTGGCTAGATTGTTCAAGCTGCTGTTGTTAAGGATAGTTTTTGCTGATTCAAATTTTTTGTGCTATTGTGTGAGCAATTACAGATAACAACCGCTAGGGGAGCCATGTGGCTGAGATTTCGCAACGGCGAAAGACCCTCTGAACCTGATCTCGTTAGTCCGAGCGAAGGAAAGCGGCGTGGTTTAATCCCGCCGTGCGCGGGATTTTTGCATGCTGGCCCCTAGCCAATGTTCAAGGAGTTTATTTCGTGAAACGTTGGTTACTGAGTTTTTTAACAATTGGTTCATTGGTTTTGGCTGGCTGTGGTGCGGCGGCTACGCCAACCGCTGAAACCGCGATTCAGCCTACTCCGGCCACCACGGCTGCCGCTGATGTTACGCCTGCGGCAACCCAAGCCACCCAAGCGCCGACTGATAGCGGCCAGTTTGCCGGCCAAACCTTGGTGGTGGTTTCGCACGATAGCTTTGCAATTAGTAGCGAAGTTATCTCAGGCTTTGAGCAAATGACTGGCGCAACCGTGCAGATTCTGGAATCGGGTGATGCTGGCGAAGCACTCAATAAGAGCATTTTGGCCAAAGGCGCACCCTTGGGCGATGTGTTGTATGGGGTTGATAATACCTTTTTGAGTCGGGCGCTTGATGCTGATATTTTCGAGGCCTATGCTGCCAAGAATATCGAACAAATTCCTGCTGAATTGAAACTCGATAGCCAAAATCGGGTTTCGCCAGTTGATGTTGGCTATGTCACGATCAATTACGATAAAGCTGCCTTGGCCGAGGCTGGCCTGAGCTTGCCAACCGATTTACGCGATTTAACCAAACCTGAATGGAAAGGCAAGTTGGTGGTTGAAAATCCAGCAACTTCATCGCCTGGATTATCATTTATGTTGGCGACGATTGCCCACTTTGGTGAGAGCGGTGATTATACGTGGCGCAACTTCTGGAGCGACCTGCGAGCCAATGAAATCAAAGTGGCTAGCGGCTGGGAAGAAGCCTACTATGGCGATTTTAGCGGAGCCAGCGATGGTCAATATCCGTTGGTCGTCAGTTATGCGACTAGCCCTGCCGCCGAAGTTATCTTTGCTACAACGCCATTGACCGATGCACCGACTGGCAATTTGTTGTTGCCTGGTGGCGCATTCCAGCAAATTGAATTTGTGGGCTTGCTGAAAGATGCCAAAAACCCTGAATTGGGCAAAGCTTGGATTGACTATATGCTGGGCGATACCTTCCAAAGCGATATTGGCGGGCAGATGTTTGTGTACCCAGCCCTGCCTAGCGCTAAAGTGCCAGCTGAATTTACTCAATATGCCCAAGTGCCCAGCGCTGTGGCGACGCTTGCGCCAGCTGAGATTGCTGCCAACCGCGAGCGCTGGCTCAACGAATGGCAAGAAACCGTCCTACGCTAAAACGCAACATCCCCTGCAAACTTCAAGTGTTGCAGGGGATGTCTGTTAGCAAAAATGCAGTTTAGTCGCCAGTGGTTTTGACTGCTGGCCAATCGCCAACCATCAACCCGCCAACAACCCCGATTAATGCGCCGAAGCCACCACCGAGCAAATATTCGCCTGTGACCGTGGCCAAACCCAAGCCGATCAACACACAGAAGGCAACCCCCACAATAATTCGCTTGAGCCGACCAAGCATAGTCAGCGAAATAATCGAATTTGCGGTGATCAAATCGTTGCCATTGCTGGCGGGAGCAGCTGGTTTTGGGGCAACAGGTGCAGCCGGAGCAGCAGCAGGCGTGGCGGCAACCACAGGTGCAGCGGCAGGAGCTGGGGTCGCAGCAACCGCGACTGGCGCAGCAGGTGCATCGCTAGCAGCAGCTTTTTTAGCAGCCCGAATTGCTTCCAACCGAGCCTTTTTATCATCCGACATATTAGCGCCAACCGCAGCGCTTGGAGCCTCGGTTGTTGCCGCTACGACCGGCGCAGCAGGTGCAGGTGCAGCCGCAGGCTCTTCGCCCGCAGCAGCCTTTTTGGCGGCATTGGCTGCGCGAATCGCATCGAGCCGCGCCTTTTTTTCATCGCTTGTATCAGCCATGTGCGTCCCTCAGATAGCAAAGATTAAATTGATCGACATCATTCCGATAGCACGGTATTCCCAATCGCAAACAAGCCAGTAATCCCCAACTCGATGAGTTAAGGCTTCCAACTCGCGCTGTATTGTATCATGCTTGGTTGGTCTTGGTGCAGCAATTTGGCGAGGAAAATGAGTTCCGTTGAGCCAGCCGTGCCGTTCCACCCAAGAGCACGGCTGACCTTTTCGGATTGAGAGGAAACGCACCTGTAGTATGCCGCCAACAGATGAGTATCAGGTGAGGATGATGTCAATAAGCGATTAACGTTAATCGCCAATTGTTTAACCAAATTCTCACCATCTGATCTATACTTGGGCCGTTGTGGTTCGTCAAAGGAGACATTCAATGGGCTTGGTCGAAAGTATTATGAATTTCAGCGAAGGCCGTCGCACTGAGGTTGTGCACGCCATTCGTGATGCGATTACGGCTGTTGCTGGGGTGCAATTGCTCGATGTTCAATCCGACGCTGATCATAATCGCACGGTGATTAGTTTTGCGGGCGAGGCTGAAGCAGTTGGCGAAGCTGCCTTCCAAGCAACCCGCACTGCCCAAGGCTTAATTAATTTGAATACCCATCGCGGCGAACACCCACGCATCGGCGCGACCGATGTCTTGCCTTTTGTGCCACTTGGCCAAACCACCATGAAGCAATGTGTTGCCTTGGCTCGCAAAGTTGGCAAGCGAATTGGCGATGAACTGGGGATTGCGGTTTATTTGTATGAAGAGGCTGCGACCCGCCCCGAACGCCAAAATTTGGCCGATGTACGCAAGGGCGAATATGAGGCTTGGCGCAAAGCCATCGGGGTTGATCCGGCGCGGGAGCCAGATTTTGGCCCAGCCGTGGCGACACCCGCAGGCGCAACCGTGGTTGGGGCACGCCAGCCATTGATTGCCTATAACATCTATTTAAATACCACCGATGTAGAAATTGCCAAAAAAATCGCTAAATCAATTCGGTATCTTGGCGGTGGCTTACGCTATGTCAAAGCTTTGGGCTTGTTGGTCGATGGCCGTGCCCAAATCTCGATGAACTTGGTTAATTTCCGTGGCACGCCAATTCATCGAGTGCAGGAGTTGGTACGCGCCGAGGCCATGCGCTATGGCGTAACGATCACTGAGGGCGAAGTTATCGGGCTTGTGCCGCAAGATGCGCTGGTTGATGCCGCCGAGCATTATCTGCAACTCAATCGTTTTCGTCGCGACCAAGTGCTTGAATCGAAGTTGGCCGCGCCAAGTGCTGGCGCTGACTGGCTGCCAACCAACACGTTCCAAGCCTTTGCGGCTGGTACACCAACGCCTGGTGGTGGTTCGGCGGCGGCCTTGGCTGGGGCTTTGGCTGGCGCGTTGGGCCAAATGGTGGCGAATTTAACGGTTAGCCGCAAAAAATATGCAGCGGTCAAGCCCAGCATGCAAGCAGCCTTGGAGCGTTTGAGCGAAGCAACCACCAGCTTAGGCAAATTGGCTTTGGCCGATAGTGCCGCCTTTAATGCTATCAGTGTTGCCCGTAAATTGCCTGAAGAGCAAGCTGACCGAGCGCAACAATTGGCGGCAGCAATTGTCCATGCCTGTGAAGTTCCCTTGCAAGTGGCCCAACAAGCTGCCAGTTTGTTTGATGATTTATATCTCTTGGCGACCCAAGGCAACGTCAATGCCCGCACCGATGCCCAAGTTGGTGGCTATTTGGCCTATGCCGCAGTCAATGGGGCTGGCTTAAATGTGTTGGTCAATCTTGGTGATTTAAGCGATGCTCAATTGCGTGAACAATTCAGCGCGGCGGTTGCCAAGCTGCGCCAACAAGCTGATCAAGGCTTGCAAAAACTAACGACACTCTAGGCAGGGTTATGCTACAATGAGCACATAGATCAACTTCTGCGTATCGCGAGGAGATTTTTCAATGGCTCGTTGGCTTCTGATTGTCGTTGGCTTGGCTGCTTTGGTGCGCGTCATCGACTTACAACGTAAACTTGATGCCGCCCGCTCACGTGGCGATATGTACCGCGACATCTCAGCCCGCCTTGATCGTCAATTGGCGGATTTGCAAAAGCAAGCCTAAGCATCCCTAATAGCTGCTTAAACTAGCCGCTCAATAATCCTTGTTTGGATTGTTGAGCGGCTGGTGGTTTAATCGGTCTTGCGGCGGAGCTATCAGTCGGCCATCAGGCGCTCGTCAGATCGGCATACTGGCGTAGCATGGAGTTATTAAGTACGCTGCCTCTGGAAACACAAGCCCATGGAGGTCGCCATGCTGACGACACTATTTTTTGTTGCGCTCCTGCTTGTGGCATTAGCCGCATTGCCGTATGTCTCACGCTCAACGCCAGTGGTCGAGGATGATTCCGACGAGCCACAATTACGCATGAAGCCGACGCGCCAACGCTAAGGCGCTCTCACGGTCGGTCACTTCGCCAGCCGCTTGGGCTTCACGAATTGCCTCAAGCAACAGCCCAATCTGTGGGCCGGCTGCTAAACCTAGCTCTTGCATCAGCGTGTGTCCATCTAATAAGGGCACACGTTTTTGTTCGGCCTCAGCATCCCAATAAAACCCCAACATTGCATCAGTCCAAGCGGCTTGGTAGGCCCAATGATGTTCTTGCAGCAACGGCCCGCGCGTCGCCATATGGTCGGCCAAGGCGTGCAGTAAGGTATCGACGGCGCTTTCTTTTAAATCGCGAAAGAAGCGATAGGCCGCTTTGGCCGTGGTTTCAGGCTGCGAGTAAAGCTGACCAGGCCGCATATGCCCCGCAATTACCTTGCACATATACTCAATTTCTTGGTTGCTAAATCGCAGCCGCTGGTACACTCCGCGGGCAATGTCAGCGCCAATCGTTTGATGCTCATGAAACGAGACGCTGCCATCGGGTTTATCAACTCGTGTCGCTGGCTTGGCACAATCGTGCAGCAGAATCGCCATTTTCCAGAGGGCGCGATGGCTGGTAGTCTGGCCAATTGGCTGTTGAATTTGGGCAACCACTTGCTCGGCCCATTGCAGTTGCAGCGTCAAGTTGGGTAGCATGCGCAAGGTCGCGGGTTGTTGAAAAAAGGCTGGTGGATGCCAATCATCGGCGATAGCTGGCGGTGCTAGTGGCGTTGGCTGTTGATCATGTTCCAACTGGGCAAGCAGCCATTCGCCAGCCGTAATCGTTTCGAGTGAATGCTCCCACACATCTAAAAAGTGAATATTGGGCTGGGTGTGGTGATACATTGGGCGAATTTCAGGAATTAAGCTTGGCAAAAGATTAACTCGATCCAAATAACGCAGCCAGCTAGCACTCCAACGGGTGGCTAAAATTGCCAATAATTCAACCCGCACTCGTTCAACCGCCACCTGGCTAATCAATTCGGCATGGGCCATGATTGCCTGATCGGTCGCTGGATCAAGTTGCCAGCCGAGTTGGGCGGCAATCCGCACCGCTCGTAGCATGCGCAATGGATCATTGGCTAAGGCATTGGCTTGCACCATGCGCAGCGTACCAGTCTCAATATCGTTCAATCCAGCATGGGGATCGATGATTTGGCCGAGTTGGGCTTGCTCGTAAAGCGGCGCGGCCATGGCATTAATTGTAAAATCGCGGTCGGCCAAATCGCCCACTAAATCAGCAGCCCGCAAATGGGCCAGATCAAGATACTTGCCATCGGTCAAGACCACCCGCCCAATATCACGCTCAGCATCGAGCACTACCACACTCGCGTTGAGTTGCTTGGCAAGGCTTTGGGCTAAGGTAATGGCTGGTTGATTGACCACCAAATCAACATCATGCAACGGGCGGCCAATCACCAGATCGCGCAGGGTACCGCCGACGACCCAGGCTGGTTGAGAACCTAAAAGGTGTTTAAGCACGCTCAAGGCTTGGCGTAAACTCAGGTAGGCTGAGCTTTGGGGCAACTGAATATGGCTAATCTTCATACAAAACTCACTTTGGGCAGCTATGCTCTATAATTGTGGGATAATTGAACCCACCGAATGGCGAAAGGACGAAAGGCAATGAGTTTGACCGTAACGCAAACCGCGCTTGATGGCGTTGTCATTATTAAACCAAGCGTGTTTGCCGATGAACGCGGCTTCTTCCTTGAAACATACCATCAGACCAAGTTTGCTGACCTCGGTCTGCCTACCGATTTTGTGCAAGATAATCACTCACGTTCCAAGCAAGGGGTACTACGCGGGCTACATTATCAAGATGAGCGGCAACCGATGGCAAAACTTGTGCGTTGTAGCGTTGGCAGCATTTTCGATGTTGCTGTCGATTTGCGCGTTGGCTCGCCGACCTTTGGCAAATGGGTTGGGGCTGAGCTAAGCGCCGATAACTTTTTACAATTTCTGATTCCTTCGGGTTTTGGTCATGGCTTTGTGGTGCTTTCGGAGTTTGCTGAGGTGCAGTATCGCTGTACAGGGTTGTATGCGCCAGAGACTGAAGGTGCGGTGCGCTGGAATGACCCACAAATTGGGATTGAATGGCCGATCAATGAGCCAACGCTCTCAGGCCGTGATCAAGCTGCAATGAGCCTTGCTGACTACCTTGAGAACCCAGCGTTTCGTTATCGCGGCTAAGCTTTGCAAAGGTAGTGATTAAAAACAGCGCCCCGTCTTTCTCCTAATTGTTGCGGAGAAGGGCGAGGCGCTGCGATGGTTAATGCTTATGCGTTGGTAGGCAACCCTAGCGAATTACCACGAAACCCCATCTTTTTTGGCATCGAAGGTTTCCAAATCAAGCTCCATTGGCGGGCGCACCGCAAAATCGGTATATTCTTGTTGCTTGAGGGGAGCCAAGACCGATGCAATAATGGTGACTGCCAAGCCCAGCATAATTGCCAAGAAGGCCAAAGCCCCAGCTGGCGAATCATCGGCAAACAACATCATTGGCACAACAATAAACGAAAGCACTGCTAATAAAAGTACAAACAGCGTGCCAATAATCGAATAGCTACGCTTGTTGGTCAAAGGTTTGTTTGACTCACTGGACATTGATCGCTCACTCCTTAAACATGGTTGGTGGTTGCTAGCTCTATTTTAGCGTAACGCAGGGCGCTTGTAAAACGCCACACCCGCCAACATTGCTGTTGACGGGTGTGGCTGACGTTGTTCGATTGCAAACTACGGAAGAACGAGCAGCTTATTGAAGGCTTACATCGTCAACAAAGAATGATGTAATCAATGAGCTATCTGTTGTGGTTTCAAAGCGGATGCGTACCGTTTGACCAGCATAGGCGGCCAAGCTCAAGCTTTCAGCCACCCAAGCATTCTTGGTGTTGACATTCGAGCGAGTAGCCAAGGTTCCTAACAAGGTTCCACTGGTATTATAAACCCGAACGCGTAGGTAGTCGTAAGCCGTTGTGCTACCTTCGGTCGTGGTTTGATACCAGTAGAAGCTCAACGACTTGCCTGCTGGCACGGTCAAGGTTTGGTAGATTCCTTCGCTAGCATTGTTGTAGCCACCCATGTAAACGCTGTAGCTACCAGTGCGTGGGCGAGTGGTGTCGATCAAACCATAACCACCGCTTGAGGCTTGGGTCCAACCAGTTGTGCCACTTTCGAAGCCACCATTGACAATGCTACCGCCGCCTGGAGGTGGGGTTGCGGTTGGTGGAACCACGGTTGGGGTGGTTGGATTTGGCGTGCTGGTTGGAGGCGTTGGCGTTGGCGTTGAGCCACCGTTGTTGACTGCATTGTAGACATTGATTCGACCACAAGTCCAGGTGCTGCCTGTGCCGCTGATGCGATCTGAGGTCGAACAAATGCGGTCGCGAATTTGGCTATTGGTCAAGCCTTGTGAGGCCAACAAGCCAGCCAAACCAGCAACGTGTGGGGTAGCCATTGAAGTACCATTGATGGTGTTGTAGCCACTGTTGATCCAGGTTGAGTAGATGCTCGAACCTGGGGCTGCCACTTCAACCCACGAACCGTAGTTCGAGAACGATGAACGAGCATCGCTTGAGGTGGTTGAGGCGATGGCAAAACAGTTCGTGTAGGCGGCTGGGTACGAGCTGGTGGTGCTTGAGGTGTTGCTATTACCAGCAGCACAAGCTAAGAACACCCCACGACCCCAAGCGTAGTCAACAGCATTTTGTAATGCGGTCGAACCACCACCACCAAGACTCAAGTTGATGACTTTTGCGCCATTGTCGGCAGCGTAGGTGATCCCATTGGCTACACCAGCCAATGTCCCACTTCCGTCGTTGCCCAATACCCGCACTGGCATCACCTTACAATTTGGACATGTACCAGCACCACCAGTGCTGTTATTCGTTTCAGCGGCGCTTGTACCTGCAACGTGGGTACCGTGGCCATTGCCGTCGGTTGGCGTTGAGTCGTTGTCGATGTAGTCGTAGCCAGCCACCATCTTGGCATCAAGATCAGGGTGGGTGCCTTGAACCCCAGTATCAACAACTGCAATCACCACGCTGCTGCTGCCTTGGGTGATATCCCAACCGGTATATGCACGGATGACACCCCATGCCCATTGTGAGCTTTGGCTTGGGTCATTGGGCGTAAAATTCACATTATAAATAAAATTGGGTTCGGCATATTCGACATTGGGATTTTGCTTCAAGCCAGCTAAGACAGCTTCGCGACCTGCGAGGGTATCGTTGCTCTTGAGGCTCGCAACTTCGATCACTTCTGCATCAAGCGCTGCAATGCGATCGATTTGTACTGCGCCGAGGGCTTTGAGGGCCGAGCTACGGTTGGCTTTGCTGGTCGTGGCTTTGAACTTGACCACAAATTGGCCTGCAACTGCTGGAGCAGCAAAATCAACGCGATCAACTGGTTTCGCAGGAGTACGGCTTTGACCAAATGATGGGTTGGGAGCACTGAAGATGATGACAAGACTGCAGATCAAGACGAATGAAACAAACAGACGCTTCAAGGGTGCCTCCTCAATATGTGGATTGCAAATTTACCATGGGCAATCCCAAAACCGACAGTGGTTGGATTACCGCACGTACACATCATTGTTTCGAAGGAATCGGTGAGGCCGTTGGGTTCTTCCGAAGTCGCATGCCCCTTTCTGTGGATGAAGTAAGTGGCCAGTCGAACAACGTCGGGATACTCAAGTGGTCGAGTACATGACATATATTAAATCATTTTAACGAATTTGTCAAAATTATTAATATTTATTTGTCGTAGGCTAAAAACACAACCATCACGAAATCGCTGATCTCGTGATGGTTGCTAGAGTTTATTGAACGGTCAGTTTAGAAAATGATAATCATGAAATCCTCCCCAAGATAGTGCATATGGCCTCAACACAACCAAAATATAGCTGTGAATTCACAAAACCTCGTTGATCCTGGCGACGAGCGTTGCTCATCGGTCGTGTTCCACCCTGCATTGGGAAGATCAGCGCTTAGTATCCGAGGCTTGCACACCCTCAATCTTAGAAGATTATTACCATAAACAGACCCCCAAACGTTATGTCAGTTCGATTATGCTGAATTCATTTAGAAAATGATAATCATGGTAGCCTCCCTCGCTATTTACACGGGGATGTTCCGGTAAACCGAGCAAGATCCGGTGGAGTTTATTGGTGTTGGGCGATGATACGTTAGCTGTAGGAATGTTGGATGTGTGGTGAGATTCCTCCTTAACGCCAGAGACCTCTCACGTTGAAACCATTGGTGGCTGATCAGGCTGATTCCTAGGCCGAATAGCCGTGATTCACTAAAAAATGGCTTCTACAGGCTATCGTAGGTAGGTTGTTAGGCATATTGTAACTGTCCAGCAGTTTTTTGTCAAAATTATTAATGGTTCTTTGGTACTAAAGGGGGGATAGCTATCCCCCATGAAGTCGCTAAAAGGTTTAACCTCGGCCTGAAAAGCATGACCTTGGTCCTATAATGCTTCGTAGTACAGTGGTTACTCTAGCCCTAGATTATAAAAAAATACCCCCCAAGGGGGATATTGAATCTATACCATTAATTTTTAGCGTCACTGCTGAGTAAAATGATTAATTATGTTCAAAATGGCTTCAAATTGGGCTAGTTGCTGCAAAAATGTGTCAATAAGCGCTTAGCCGTTGCGTTTTAGGCGGCCAGTGCGTTTGGCATATTCCTCGCCCCGCAAGAAAATCCACAAGCCAAAGGGAACAAGTAGCAAACCACTGCCCAATAATGGCAACAGGTAGCTGGCCCAGAGGTCAAGCGGCCCCGCATTATTTTGCAAAGCCCGCCGCATGCCTTCCAAAACATAGGTCGCTGGCGAGACCGAGGCCAGTGGCTGCATCCAGGTTGGCAACACGCTAATTGGATAATACACGCCCGACACCAGCAAAATTGTGGCTTTGACGATGTTCGTCATCTGCGCTCCACGTTCAGGAAAGAGCAATGGCAAGACCGCCGCGACAATCCCTAAGCCTATAAAGCTGATACTGCCCGTCAGCAAGATGACGGTTGCACCCAAGAAGTTGGCATTCTCAAGGCTAATTTGAAAAAACACCGCCACAAAGGCCAAAATAATCCCTGTATGAAACAAGCCCCAGAAGATTGCAAAAATCGTTGTGCCCAGCATGTGGGTCAGCCGTGAAATCGGAGCCATAAAGGTATATTCAATCGTACCTTCCCAACGCTCCCACTGCACCGATTCAGCAATACAATCAAAGACTACCGCTAAATAGTGCCAAACCAATGTCCCGACAATCAAATATAAAATTGTGGCATTGATTGTTGCTTGGTCGAATTCTTGGCCGGTAATCGCCCCAACCGCCTTACCAATAAAGGTAATCGATAAGGCATTGACAATCGAATAGATTAACCAAACAACTTCCCAACCCCAATAGCGTTTGATTAAGTTGATATTGCGCTCAACAAATGCATACGATGCGCGGGTTTCACGCCAAAACGAACGCCCAAATGCCATAGCTTGCTCCTTGTTTTACGATGATGGGTAGTTGCTATATGCATTGTACTGCGTTCTGCATCATGCCAAATCCGCCAAAAGGCAGAGCGAATTATGAAGGATGAATTATGAGGGATGAAATTAAGAACATAGAGCAAAGAACATAGGAATTGGGGATCGGTTGTTGGGGGTTGGGGATCGGTGTTTGGCGCAGAGTTTCAAAGGATGAAGGATGAATAATAAAAAGCATAGAAATATAATCTCACTAATCTTTAGCGAAAAAGGATGAATATTGAAGTTAGGGGTATAGAAAGAAGGATAAAAGCAGGATTTTACTAGGCTTATTTATACTATAATGCTAAATAATTATTAAATTATATGATACTATTATAAATTTTCTATATATTTCTTAAATCCATCAGCCCAAACACTCATAAATAGTAACCATCTTTCAGATTCGCTTGGCATGAAATTTGATATCTCTCGGTCTTTAGTTAAATGATTTATCCATTTATCTATATCGTTTGCTTGGCTTAAAACTTCTAATTTATAGAAACTTTCCTCCTTATGAAACCCTTTTCCATGAGCAACCATATTCCTTATAGGAAAAACTATATCTTTGATATTAAAATTTCCTATGTTTTTTATCATATTTATAAGATTATCTCGTGATAATCTTCCTTTTTCAATAAATATCTCAGATTTTTTAGACTCAATTCCATTATCTACTAATACTGCCCATAGAAGATTTTGTAATGAACTCTCTATATATGAAGCGATAATGACTGTTGCCGCCATATTATGTCCATCCTGCAATAGTCTTAATATTCTTTCTGTATTAGGCATTGCGCCACCATACCCTGCCCATTCTAATAACCCACCACATAAATGACAATTTTGATTTGTATGAATTGGCGAGTTTGTTAAGAAATTACTAGCAATCGTGTCAAATTTATGAAACGAGTATTCGATTAAATAACCATTGCAAGGTGGTTGACAAACAAAAAACCACTCACCTTCATAAACTCTACTGCTAAGATTGTGTTGTCTCATAAAACCTCACTTGAATTAGTTTATTAAATAGTAAAACAAATAGAATGAATTAAAAATCATCTATTTGTTTTACTATACCTAGAATTTTAGGCAGTTACATTTTTGCCAAGGGCAGCCAACATATCTTCGATCCGTGTGAATTTGACCCGTGGCCGACCTGTAGCCGCGCCATTGGCAACCTCAATCTCGTCGAGGCGTTGCCAATCGGCGAAGGTCACATAGTTGGGTTGGCGTTCTTGCACCAATTTTTCAATGCTCTCACGCTCGGCATGGCTTGGATTGAGCACTTGCCCTGTCGCCAAATCTTCCAACATACATTGGACAGTTTCAACCGCATCGGGCTTGTTGGTGCCAATCACGCCACTAGGGCCGCGCTTGATCCAGCCAGCAGTATATTCGCCAACTTTGGGCTGTTGGCTGGTTGGGTCGAGAATTCGGCCTTTTTGATTGAGGAAGGTTCCCCAGCGCTCGTTGAATGGCACATCAACCAGCGGCGCACCACGATAGCCGACCGAACGGAAAACCAAGCCAACTGGCAAATCTTCGGTTTCGCCAGTTGCGCGTGAGGCGATGCTGCCCGATTCGCTGGCGTAGAGTTCGTTTTTAGCCAAACGCAAGCCTGCTACCCGCCCATCGCTATCGCCTAAAACTTCGGTTGGGCTAACCAAGAAGCGGAAAATCAAGCGGCGTTTTTTGCCTTCGGGCGCACGTTGAGCATAGCCTTGCAGCAATTCGACCTTTTTCTGAGCGGCTTTATCGCCACCAGCCTCAAGATCGGCGCGGCTCACATCGTCGAGGGCAACTTCGCTGGGAATCGCCACCACATCAGCTTCTTCCAACTCGCCCAATTCTTTAACTTCGGGAGTGGTGAAGGCCGCTTGAGCTGGCCCACGTCGCCCCAGCAAATACACTTCTTTAATATTGCTTTTGCTGAGCGCTTCCAAAGCATGGTCGGCGATGTCGGTACGCGCCAATTCTTCGTGCGAGAGACACAAGATCCGTGCCACATCGATTGCCACGTTGCCAACCCCAACCACCGCCACCCGCTCTTGCGAGAGATCAAATTGTAAATGGCGATAATCGGGATGGCCGTTGTACCAAGCCACAAAGGCGGTCGCCGGAAAACTATTGGTCAGATCCTCGCCAGGAATCCCCATATGGCGATCACTTTGCGCACCAGTGGCATATAAAATTTGATGATAGTGTTCAACTAGATCGGCGTGGCTCAGATCTTTGCCATATTCCACATAGCCAAAAAAACGAAAACGAGGATTTTTGGCAACCAAATTAAAGGCCTTGGTGACGGTCTTGATCTTCTGGTGATCGGGCGCAACCCCGCCGCGTACCAAACCAAATGGCGTTGGCAAACGGTCGAACATATCAACTTCTACAACCAGATCGCTTTGTTTGAGCAAGTGATCCGCCGCATAAAATGCCGATGGCCCAGAACCAATGATCGCAACCCGTAATGGCTGCGCTTCAGTTCCCACAGTTGTCATGATCGCAATCCTTTTGAGCGTCTAGCCCTCTTCGATAATTTGAGTTTCGAGGGTATCGAGCTTACCTTCATATTCCCCAAGTTGCGCCTTGACCACATCGCCAATCGACACAATCCCAAGTAAGATGTCGCCATCAAGAATGGGTAAGTGGCGGAAGCGGCGGTTGGTCATGGTTTGGAGCACGGCTTTAAGATCATCACTGGGGCGACCGGTTATCACATTGGCCGTCATTACATGCTGCACTTGGCGCTCAAAAATTGCCGGGTCTTGGGCTGCGGCCCGAATAATATCTCGCTCGGAGATAATTCCGGCAATTCGATCAGCTTCCATTACCACCAACGTGCCAATATTGTGTTCGGATAAAATCGCCACGGCTTGGCTCAGTGGGGCTTGCGGAGTAATCGTATGAATGATGGGACTTTTGGTTGCGAGCACATGCTTGATCTTCATAGCGTACCTCCAATCTAGCAGCGAATGGGGACGATGTAGGGCAACGATGCCATGCTGATAGTATCATACTTATGTCGATCCCGATATGCAAGATCAATGCCGTATTAGCTTAATTGATAATTAATTTTGGTCAGAATCGTGCTATTTGAAATTTCTTGTGAGGTTGTATGCTTGATCCCCAGGTTTTTTCAACTAAACGTTTGATTGCCAGCGCAATCAGCCTTGAACACGCCGATCTATTGGCGGCAATGCACCAAAATCCTACGGTAATGGCAACCCTCGGCGGTTTGCAAGATCGTCAACGCACTTTACAGGGTTTACATAACCAAATTACTGATTGGCAACAAGCTGGTTATGGCTTGTGTATTTTTCATGATCGTGCCAGCGGAGCCTTTGTTGGGCGCGGCGGTTTACGTTTATTGCAGCTTGATGAGCAGCCCGAAACTGAAATTGGCTATGCCTTGCTGCCAGAGTGGTGGGGCCAAGGCTTGGCGACCGAAATTGCTAGCCAAGCGCGAGCTGTCGCCTTCGAGCAATTGCAGTTAGCTTCGATTGTGCTTTTTACCATGACCACCAATATTGCTTCACAGCGGGTTGCTGAAAAATTAGGTATGCGCTATGAACGCCATTTTGAGCGAGCTAACCTGCCGCATGTGCTCTTTCGTCAAACCAAATCGGCTTGGGCTGGGTAATGATTGATCCTAGATTGAAGCCGCGATTGATCTAAATTATTAGTAAAATAACGCCCTAAAATCTTCAAGCAGCTGCTGGATAGCCATTTATCTAGCAGCTGCTTGGCTTTAAATTCTAAAGAAATACTTAAGATTTTAATTGACTCTTTAAAAATTTATACTATTATCGCTGGTGGGAATGTTCCTATATTTGCTCTGGACTCTTGGACATTCGCACGCGTAGCCATCGCATTCTCGCCTCGTTCTTGCCACGATCAATACCCAATGCTGAGTGTCCTCAATCAAAGGAGATTGTCGCCATGTGGTCGAACCTGAGCCGTTCGCGGTCGTTGTTGACCATTGCGCTCCTTGGGGTCTTGCTTGGTTCACTGAGTTTGTTACCAACGCACACCACCAAGGCCGCGATTACCGCCTATCAAGCCGCCGATCCAAATCTCGCCCCGTATGCCCAAAATGTGCTCGATCGTTTTGTCCAATACAAAGGTCAGTATTGGCTAGGTGGTCAGCAAGAAGTCCACTGGGATAATTCGCGCAAAGACGAAATGTCGAATGCGGTTTTTGCCCGCACTAATCCACAACGTTACCCCGCATTGCGTGGCTGGGATTTTCCGATCGGCGGCGCACTGCCTAACGATGGTCAATGGATGATCGATGCGATCATCAGCGATTGGACCAATGCCAAAGTTATTCCAACCATCAGCCAACACTGGACCCCACTTGCCAGCCAAGGCACTAACCATCAAGATATGTTCACGGTGGTTGATATTGACAATATGTTTGTCAATGGCACGACTGAACGCAATAATTATCTGATTTGGCTCGATAATATTGCCGATGATTTGCAACAGCTCGAAGATGCCAGCGTGCCAGTGCTATGGCGACCCTACCACGAGGCTGGTGGTGGTTGGTTTTGGTGGGATAAAGATAATGGAGCCACCAATTATCGCCGCCTTTGGGATGATATGTTCAGCTATTTGGTAACCACCCGTGGCCTGCACAACCTGATCTGGGTTTGGACACCTGGGGTCAAAGGGGTCAGCACGGCTTGGTATCCCGCTGGCCAAGCCGATATTTTGGGCAGCGATGTATATAACGAAACTTCGGGCAACTATGTGAGTTGGTATGAAGATCTTGGGCGTTTCTCGCAAACCAAGATTAAAGCCCTCAGCGAAACCGACTACATGATGGACCCAGCTCTGTTGAGCAGCGCGCCATTTGCCTACTTTATGATTTGGCACACCGATATGTTTTATCGCAATACCGATAGCCGCATTCAAAGCACCTATGCCCATTGGGCAACCTTGAATCGTACCAATGTTGGCCAGCTTTGGAATGGTACGCTTGGGATCGCTCCCACAGCAACGCCGGGCACACCAACGCCTACGCCAATTCCTGGGATCGTGGTCAGCGATTTTGAAGATGGCACGCTGCAAGGCTGGACTGGCTCGAATTTGCTTTCGGGGCCAGTTGTCAACACCGAATGGGCTGCCAATGGCCAACGTTCAATCAAAGCTCAAGTTAATTTAGCTGCTACTCCCGCTGCGATTCAGCTCCCGATCCAGCTCGATTTAACTGGTCAATCACGCATCCAAATTCGCCTGAGTGCCCAAAATGTTGGGAGCGGTCTCAGTGCTAAGCTTTACATCAAGACTGGAAGCGCTTGGAATTGGAAAGATAGTGGGACTGTGCTGATCGATTCGGGCACTAGTTTGCTGACAATTGAATTGGCAGGTGTGCCTGATATCAACCAAGTGCGCGAATTGGGGGTTGAATTCAATGCACTTACGGGTAATAGTGGCACAGCGACGATCTACGCCGACTATCTGACCGTGGGTGTGCTCAATAGCAACCAACCAACCCCAACCACTGGGCCAACGGCGACCGCAACGCGCACGCCAACCCAAGCGCCAACGGCTACGCCAACCAATATTCCAACCGCAACGCGCACACCAACCCAAGGCCCAACTTCTACCCCAACTACCATTCCAACCGTCACGCCAACGAATATTCCAACCGCAACGCGCACGCCAACCCAAGTGCCAACGGCTACGCCAACCAGCACTGGCGGCGCTTGCAAAGTTGATTTCAAGGTGACGAGCCAATGGGGCGTAGGCTTTATCGCCGATGTTACCGTAACCAACTTGCAGCCAAGCGCTTTAAATGGCTGGAATGTGAAATTCAACTTCCCCGGTGGCCAAACCATCAGCAACCTGTGGAATGGTACGCTCAGCCAAACTGGTAGCGCAGTTACCGTCACGAATGCTGGCTGGAATGGCTATCTTGCAGGTAATGGTGGCACAGCCAACTTTGGTTTCCAAGGTGTTGGGAGTGTTCCAAGTTTGCCAAGCAACGCCTTCCAACTCAATGGCGTAACCTGCCAATAAACTCAATCGCAACGGCATAACGACGATCTCAGCAATGGGATCGTCGTTGGCGTTTAAGCACCTAGGTGCTAGCTTGAAGCTGGTATGATGAAACAACTGGCTTATAGGTAGTACTCATGATTTTTATTCTGCAATCGATCGCGCTGGCAATTTCAATTTTCAATGCCATTATCTGTTTGTGGTTAGGCATGACGGTGGCGCTCGATGGCGGGCGTGAACGTGGCCCGCGTTTAGCAGCGACTGGTTTATTGATGGCTGGCGTGTTCTTTTTGATTCATGCAGCGATTATTGGACGCGGCCCACCAGTGGTTGATGTGGGCTTGCCCTTTTGGTGGCGGGTGATCAGCGTGGTTTCGTTGCTTGCGCCCTATGCCTGGTATGCCACGATGATTTGGTATACCGGAGTGAGCGGTAAGAGCCTGCGGATTCATAAATTGCTGCTATTTACTATGGGTATTTTTATTGGAATTTTGGGCTTGGTGCTGACCGCAATTTATCCTTTGCCTCAAGAAGCGCGAATTTTAGCCCTGAAAATTGTGCCAGCTTGGTTGGTTGCTAATTTGCCGTTTATTGTGGCAGGCTATCTTTTGGCCTTGATTATGTGTTTTAGCTTGCCGATTCATGCCTTATTGACTGGCCCAGGGCGGCGCAACAACTTGCCACATCAGGCATGGCTGCGGGTGCGCTCGTGGCTGTTTCGCACTTCGTTGTTGGGGTTGCTGGCCGGAATTGTGGCATTAATCGGTGCAGTGATCGTTTTTTCGCAAGGTTCATCGGGGCGTACCCCAGAGGTCGCTTGGCTGGCTGATCGCGCAATCGAACTATTTTTTCAGCTTGATGTGATGGTGTTGATTGTGGTGGCAGCGGCGTTGGGGGCTGCTGGTCAGGCCATGGGAGCCTACGCCGCCTTTACCGATCGCCCCTTGCCCCAATGGAACCGTATCGATCAATGGCGTTGGTTGGTGGCGATTGCTGGCGGCTTTGCCTTGATGGTTGGGGTCAGCTCAGCGCTGCAAGTGGCCTCGATCTACATTGTATTGTTTGCTACAACCTTGGCTTCGCTGGCCTATGGCCTGTTGAGCTGGCGTTATCGGGTTGAGCACGAGGCTTTTATGGAGCGTTTGCGCCCGTTCGTCGGCAGTTTGCACTTTCAAGATCGTTTGTTGGATGGTGGGGCTAGCCTTTCGGCTTCGGTCGAAGGCTTGGTTGAGGCGGTCAGTCGTGATGTGCTGCGGGCGGAACGCGCTTGTTTATTGTTGCGCGATGCAGTGCCAGGCCTGCCCAACGTGATTAGCTATCACTGGGGTCAAACTCCAATTCCATTGCTTGAACAATTGCCAATCTCCAACGAGCGCCGAAATTCGGGCATTCGGCTTGAGGCGCAAAGTGGCGCGGAGTGGGCCGTGCCCTTGTGGGATGGACGTGGTTTGGCCGGAGCCTTGGTGCTTGGTTCGCCCCAAGCCGGCGCGGTGTATAGCGAAGAATTGATGGAAGTTGCGGCGGCCTGTTGTGCGCGTTTGACCGATGCGCTGGCTGGCGAACGAGCAGCGCGAATGCTCGGCGATGTGTTGCGCCAACGCATTGCTGAGGTCAAAGTCTTGGGTAGCCAAGGGCGACGCACCTTGCACGATGATGTATTGCCGCAAATTCATGCCGCCTTGATTCATCTCAGTGCAGTTTCGGCCAACGATCCCATGGCTCAACAAACAATTCAGGCGTTATCCGAGGCTCATACCAAACTCTCGGCACTGATTCGCTCGTTGCCGCCAGCTACACCGCATCGTTTGGCCCAAGGTGGTTTAGCCCAAACCTTACACGATATGGTTTTAGTTGATTTTGGCAATGCCTTTGATCAGGTCAGTTATACCGTTGCGCCTGCGGCAGAAGCGCGTTTGGCTGATACGCCGCAATTTATCGGCGAAGTGATTAGCTATGCCTTGCAAGAAACACTGCGTAATGCTGCCCGCCATGCCCGTGGCAACGATCCACGCCGATCCTTGCAGATGCGAGTGCAAATCGATTGGCAACATGGTTTAATCGTCGATATTTGTGATGATGGTGTGGGCATACAAACCCATCAAGCAAGTTCATCGGGCAGTGGTAGTGGCTTACGCCTGCATCGCGGTTTGTTAATGGTGATTGGTGGCAGCCTGAATATTGCTACGCCAGAGCAGGGTGGCACCCATATTCATATTCAAGTGCCTGAAGAATTATGGAATTTGCCAGTGCTGGAGCCAGAAGAAATCGCCTAAAACCACAAATGGCTCAGATACATGAGCCGTTTGCGATCATATTAATCGTGGGTTTTGGCGTGCCAAATTAACGTCGAGCTATCCGAAGAATCAGATCGATCGCCTGTGCTGTGCCATATTCTTGCTGAATTTGGTTGCCAAGCTGGGCTGCTCGTTCACGAATTGCAGCTTGGGTTGTTACTTGATTAATCGCCGTCACCAGCCGATCGACTGTAATCTGCGAACGTGGGATGGGTGCGGAACCCACGCCTAGCTCAGCCACCCGTCGCCCCCAGAAAGTCTGATCGAAGGCAAAGGGCACAACGATTGACGGTCGGCCACTGCGTAGGGCTGCGCCAGTTGTGCCAGCACCGCCATGATGCACAATTGCCGCCATTTGAGGGAATAGCCACTGATGTGGCACGCTGTCAACAAAAAATAATTGATCGGTTGGCTCTGCGGTTTCAGCTAATGCTCCCCAACCGCCAGCGAGAATTCCACGTTGGCCAGAGCGAGCTAAGGCTTCCTTCACAGTGCTAGTTAATTGTCGTGGATCACCACCCATCATACTGCCAAAGCCAATATACATTGGAGCTGGCCCAGCAGCCAGAAAGGCGCAAAGCTCAGCCGGTGGCGACCAATCGGCTGGTGCTGGCAGAAACCAAAAGCCTGTGACGTGATGCTGTGCAGACCAATCGGTTGGGCGTGACATAACGTAAGCACTGTAGGCGTGCAGCCGCAACGGAACCTGCTCGCGGATTTTACCAAACGGGCTGGTAAAGCCATAGGATGGTAAGCCCAGCACATGGCTGCGAACTCGATTGACTGTGGGCCGAAAGATCTGCCAAAAAATCTGCTCAAAACCAAGATGCGTGAGATAGTTGGCGAATCCGCCAAGTTGGAGCCAAGCTGGGGCAATTGGCGAGGGATAGGCGCGGGTGGGAGTTAGCGGTTGCAGCACTGCTTCGATAAATGGAACCCCAAGTCGTTCAGCAAAACTAGCGGTCTGAGGGCCAGTCCCAAGGATGAGATCAGTTCCTTGACAGGCTTGCAATGTTTCTTGGGCAATTCCTTCAATCAATTCGTTTAGTTCGTTACGCAGGCTTTTGAGCAACTCTATTACATTGCGCGAACCGGATAAGCTAGCGATGCGTTCGCGCAAATAGGCTTGAATATCAACCCCGACCGAAACGAACGGAACACCTGCATCGTGGTTTAGCGCAGCAAAATTGGCTGGGCCAACCAGTTGAACTTGATGCCCTACATGGCGTAATGCTCGTGCAATCGCTACAAATGGTTGAACATCGCCGCGCGAACCATAACTGATGATGCTAATATCCATGAACACCCCCGCATACGCCAGCCCCAAACGAAGAGTTTTCGCTTAGCAACTATGTTATAAATATCACAATCTGTAGCTAGCGTCAAGGAACATGCATTGAATTACTGTTTGGCTCGTTGATTTGAGGAAAATCGCCTAAAACCACAAACGGCTCACATAATTGAGCCGCTTGTAGACGAGCAGATCGAATATTCTGGTGCAGTTGCCACCAACTGCTGTGAGGGTGTTGGATATGATTAGTATTCTAGGTTGGGCGGTTTGCTTCACCTAACATCTTCACGACGGCGGGGTCACGGTGGTCAAAGAAGCTGCTGGTTTTTGTATCCAATGTGCTAATCGCCGCCATTTCTTCTGGGCTAAGGGTAATATCGAACACGTTGAAGTTTTCTTCCATGCGTTCTTTGCGTACCGATTTGGGAATTGCCACAACCCCACGTTGAGTTAACCAGCGCAGAATCACCTGTGCAACGGTTTTTTGATGGGTAGCGGCAATACCTGCTAGTAGCTCATTCTGGAAAATAGCATGTTTACCTTCAGCAAATGGCCCCCACGACTCGATCTGTACACCCTGTTGCTGTAAGAACTGCTGAGTATCGATTTGCTGCTGGAATGGATGCGTTTCAATCTGGTTGACCGCAGGCGGAACTTGGTTATGAACGATCAAATCCATTACCCGATCGGGGTGAAAATTGCTGACCCCAATCGCGCGAATCCGGCCTGCCTGATATAACTCTTCCATAGCCCGCCACGCACCATAAATATCTCCGTAGGGTTGGTGAATCAAATACAGGTCGAGATAATCGAGGCCTAAGCGTTGGAGCGAACGCTCAAAAGCAGCCTTAGTCTGCTCGTAGCCCGTGTCCTGAATCCACAGCTTGGTTGTCACGAATAGATCTTCGCGGGCCACACCACTTCGGGCGATCGCGGCTCCAACCGCCGCTTCATTGCCATAGACGGCAGCGGTGTCAATTAGCCGATAGCCCGTCTGAATCGCATCACTAACGGCGCGTTCGCATTCCGCTGCATCGGTAATCTGAAACACACCAAACCCGAGGATCGGCATTGCAATACCCGCATTTAAGCTCACTGTTGGGATGATTGTCATAAGCGATACTCCTTAGCTATTGAAAAAGCACGAATCGCGCCTACTTGTCCGATTCTCTAGAGCGCTGGATCAGCCTGCTTCGTGCCATAACTAAGTATAGGCGTATACAAGCTGCATATGGTATGATGATTGTCGTCAATTATTGGATAATTCTCCAGACTATACCTAAAAGATAGAAGCCACACAGCGAGGCGTAATTATGCCGATGACTCAAGAACACCAAACTGCTTGGGAGCGCCAGCATAGTGCTGCCAACTATGCTGAGATCAGCACACGGATCGCCCACATTCTTCCATCCGATGGCATGATTGAACCGCTGCCTGGAGTACATGTCTACCGTGTTTCTGGCCCAACGGAGCCAATTCATGGGGTAACTGTTCCTGCCTTTTGCGTGATTATTCAAGGGCGGAAGATGGTGCTATTAGCTGCCAACCAGTATCACTATGATCCAGCCCACTACTTGCTCACCACGGCGGCGCTGCCCGTCGTTGGTCAAATTATGGAGGCCACGCCAGAAGCACCATATCTGAGTCTTCGGTTTGCACTGTCTCCAGCTCTTATTAGCTCGGTTATGGCCGAGGTGGGAGTAACGCCGGTAGCAAGTCAAGCATCGGTGCGAGCACTTGCAGTGAGTTCGCTGGATGGAGAATTTATGGATGTGGTGGTACGGCTTGTCCGGTTATTCAATAGCCCTCGCGACGCGCAGATTTTGGGGCCGCTGATTATGCGGGAACTGGTTTATCGGCTCTTGATGAGCGAACAAGGCATGCGGCTGCGTCAGATTGCAATCATTGGAGGAGCAGAACATCGGATCATGGGTGCGCTTGCCCAAATTCAGCGTGATTTTCATCAGCCACTTAGGATTCCTGATCTAGCACAGGCAGTAGGAATGAGTGTCTCTGGGTTCCACAGCCACTTTAAGGCAGTGACCGCGATGAGTCCAGGTCAGTATCAGCAGCAGTTGCGTCTACAAGAGGCTCGGCGCTTATTATTGAGCGAAGATCTTGATGCAGCAAGTGTAGGTGCTCGGGTAGGCTATGATGATGCCGCATACTTTACCCGTGCCTACAAACGCCTTTTTGGAGCGCCGCCAATACGCGATGCGACGCGGATGCGGGTGGTTGTTATGGCTGGTGGTTAGTAATAAGATTTTGTTCTTGCTGAAAATCAGCTATGGAGGGTTATGGTTCTAAAACCACAAACGGCTCGCATAATGGAGCCGCTTGTGGGAGAGAAGAGAGAGGAGAAGGTTTGATTTCATTATAGCTATCTCGGCGAGATTGTCAAATTAGAGAAGTGTTAACAAGCTTAATCTGGCAAACTATAATGCTGCTCAATTAATTGTTGATAATGCTGCCACCCGGTTTGCCAGCGTTGTGCATCCCAGCCCAACTCCTCAGTACAAATTGCTTGAATTTGGGCCTGATATTCAGCTGCGCCATGGGGCAACAATAGGCCTAAACGGCTGCGCCGCAACAGCAAATCGCCTACATTGGTCACGGCTTCATAGCGTGCTGCCCAACGGATTTCGGCCCACAAACTTGGTAAATCGGCGATTGAACGAAACTCATGGCTAGGCAATTCTTGCAGCATCAAGGGTGCTTCGGCGGCATAACGCCCCAACAAGCGTTGTTTGATGTTTGGGGCTAGTGATCCCGCCAAGCTACTTGGTGCAGGATTCAATCGTGGGGCATTCGGCCAAAGTTTGATCTGGGGCAAGTATTGACGTAAAAGTTTCAAGGCTTCGAGCGCAAGCAAGCGAAAGGTGGTTAATTTACCACCTGTGACCGTCAATAACCCTTGCTCTTGCCATAGCACATAATCCCGCGATTCTTTGGATGGATCGCTGGCTCCCGTATCGACCACTGGCCGCACGCCGCTCCAGGTCGAAATCACATCGCTCAAGCCCAACGCCAAACTTGGAAAAGCGGCTTGGGCTGCTTCAAGCAAATAGGCAACTTCAGCAGGGCTGATACTTGGCTCTTGCCATAAATCCTGCTCATGATCAAGATCAGTTGTGCCGACAATGCTCACGCCTTCCCATGGCACAAAAAACACTGGCCGCCGATCCCTGGGATGCTCCAAATTGATCGCTTGGGCGAGTGGTAATTGGGTTTGGCTAAATACCAAATGGCTGCCACGCAACGGGCGCATTTTGGCTGGAGCATGAATCTGCTGGCGCAGTTGATCGACCCAAGCACCCGTAGCATTGACAATCGCCGTAGCTTTGAGAGTTTGCTGACGTTGGCTGAGCTGATCACGCACAACCACCCCAACCACTTGCTCGTTTGCTCGAACTAACTGCTCAACCGCTGCATAATTTAGTACTGTAGCTCCAGCGGCAGCCGCTTCGCGCAAAATTCGCAAGACCAAACGGGCATCATCGGTTTGGGCATCGCTGTAGCGTAGGCCAGCCGCTAAGTTAGCATCAGCAAGGTAGGGCGCTTGTAACCGCAAATTGGCAATGCTTAGATAATGCTGTTCGCGGCGACGAGCAAGCGCATCGTAGGCCAATAATCCAGCCTGATAGACCCAGCGCTTGAGTGGTTTGGCCTGTGGTAGGCCAATTAAAAAGCCCAATGGCGCAACTAAACCAGGCGCTTCGTTTAAAAGCTGTTCGCGCTCAACTACCGAATCATAGGTGACCCGCACTTGGCCCTGAGCCAAATAGCGCAAACCGCCATGCACTAATTTCGATGAACGGCTTGAGGTTCCCCAAGCAAAATCTCGCGCTTCGAGCAACAACGCTTTGAGTCCTGAGCGCGTGGCTTCGCGCACTAAGCCAGCGCCCGTAATTCCACCGCCAATGATAATGACATCCCACGCTTGATCGAGCGCTTGCCAAGTGGTTTCGCGCCAAGTAGCGTTCCATTGCAACTGCGGATTCATTGGCCATCCTCGTATAATTTGGCGGGATTGAGCAAGCCCTGCGGGTCGAAATGCTGGCCAAGTTGTTGCAATGCGCCAATTCCCAAGCGACCTTTTTCGGCTTCGAGGTAGGGGCGATGATCAAGCCCTACGCCATGTTGATGGCTAATCGTGCCGCCTGCAGCCACAATTGCTTGGCTCGCAGCGGTTTTTAAGGCGTGCCAACGAGCTAAAGTTGCCTGCGCAGCGTTGCCAAGCCGAAAAGCATAGGTTGTGTAGATGCTTGAACCAGTTGGGTAAAAATGCGAAAGATGGGTGAACACATGGACTTGTTCGTGCTCAGCTGCCAATCCATGGCGTAAGCTATGTTCCAAGCCATGCAACAAGGGTGTAACATTTTCCCATGTCGTGGCGGTTTCGACCGTATCCACGCCATAGCCCAACTCCCACAGCCGATTGCGTAGATAAGGCGCACGAAAGCGCCCAGCCTGCCAAGCTTTGCCAAAGCTTTGGCCGATGTGAATGCCGCCATGTTGACGAACCAAGCTCAACACTGCTTGACGACTGAGATTAACTTGGGCTTTGCTACCAATAAAGCCAACTAACAGCAGACATTTTTCGCTGTCAACCCCGCGCAATTTCAAAAAGCCTTCGAGCAAACCAATCGCCCGCTCATGACCAGCCAAGGCGAGGTTGGTCATGGTTTCGGTCGGCGTGCTGAGCCGCAACATGCCTAATGGTAGGTTGGCTTGGGCGATTGTTCGCGCGGCAGTTTGGGCTTGCTCCCAGTTTGCAAAAAAGATTGCATGCACTACATCAAGCTCAGGAATTGGGCGAATTCGCACAGTAGCTTCGGTGATAATGCCATAACGACCTTCTGAGCCAAGCAGCATTTCACGCAGGTCAGGGCCAGCCGCCGAAGCTGGAAAGGGCGCTAATTCTAACGATCCTTGGGGTGTTTCAACCCGCCCGCCTGCCCAAAGTTGTTCAATTCGCCCAAAACCAAGCGATTGTTGACCACTAGAGCGGGTTGCAATCCAGCCGCCCAGGGTCGAAAGCTCAAACGATTGGGGAAAATGGCCAAGCGTAAAACCCAAAGCCCGTAATTGGGCTTCAAGATCTGGGCCTTTGATTCCAGCGCCAAAGCGTGCCAGCCGCGCAGTTGGGTTAATTTCCATCAGTCGATTAAGTTTGGCAAGACTGACAGTTAAAATTGGTCGTTCGCCAGCAACTGGATTAATATGTCCAGCTACGCTGGTTCCACCGCCATAGGGAATCAGGCTAACATTGTTGACACTAGCCCAATCGATCAATTCGCGAACTGCTTGGCTGGATTGGGGAAACGCCACGCCATCGGGAATTTGGCCCAGCTCGCCGCTGCGGGTAGCCACCAAATCGGCGAAACTCTGGCCACGAGCATGGCGAATCCGCAACTCAGGATCGGTGCTGATCAATTCGTGGTGTGGCAAGCGTGATGCTGGAACTTGGGCAACAAGCTCGGCCAAACGAACATCGCTAGGAGCCGTGCCAGCCCCAATTAATTGCTTGAGCAAGCCCAAAATACCAGCTTTAACCGGATACTCTTTGCTCTCATCGCCCCACCCATTCCAACGGCGCATATTATCCCCTTTGTGTATTATTGATATTCGCGGCTAACAATTGCCAAACGTTGATGCTCTGCTGCATGGCGGCTTGGCTGGCTTGGCGAGCTAAATCGGCATCGCGAGTTTGGGCAGCTTGTAACAGGGTGTGATAAAAGGCCGCCGAATGTTCGCGGGCCTGCGCTAGCTCAAAATAATCCAAAGCCATCATTTGGTAAAAGCCACGAAAGCCATTTAAAATTAAGGTATAAATTGGATTAGTCGAAGCGATCGTGAGTCGATGGTGCAATTGCCAATCGAATTGAGCGTAGGCTGCCGCGTTATCAGCCAATGGTAGGGCGGTTTGCAATAAAGCTGTAATCGCTTCGGCGTGATGTTCGATCGCCATGGCGGTGTAACTTGGCGCTAAATCCAAGCGCACTGCTAGCAATTGCGGCACAATTTGGGCTGGCAGCCCAGTGCTATGTTGCACCAAACTGCGCAATACGCCCAAACCGCCATCATGCCAAATATTGCAAACCATTGTCGGCTTGCCTTGTTGCACGACGAGCCAGCCATCACGAGCTAGGCGTTGAATCGCTTCACGCAGGGTTGGCCGTGTGACCCCCAATTGCACCGCAAGCTCACGTTCGCTGGGCAGGCTGCTGCCTGCGGCATAACTGCCGCCAATAATTCGTTTGATCAAGTGTTGTTCGCAATACGATGCAGGTCGTTGTAATTCGCTCATATTCACCAACTGGTCAGACCACTTACCAGTTAAGTATAGGGAAATCTTGAGGCTCTGTCAAGCGGCTTAGCGCTGAACACTAAGGAACTTCTCAGGCCTCGCCAACGTTATGGCTTTAAGCAAACCTTTACTATGCAACCAATTAAGCTAGTTTTATCCGAATGGAGTGTGTCATGCGTTGGATTTTTGGTTTTTTCGCCGCCTGTTTAGCCCTCTGGCAAATCTCGCCAGCCGCCGCCTGTAAAATGATGGAACCCACCCTCGATAGCGTAACCCAACAATCTGAACTGGTGGTTATCGCCACAGTGACCAAGATTGAAGGCAGTCAAGCAACATTTAGCGTCGAGGCTCCGATCAAAGGGAATTTGCCGCAAAATGATCTTGATGTGCTCAACCATCAAATTAACAATGGAGCCGATTGCCAACCAACCTTGGGCGATGGCGAGCGCTTTGCTGAAGGCAGTCGCTGGGTATTGTTCCTTGTGCCAACCACGCTCGACCCAGATATCACTTGGCAAACTGCCAGCTTTGGCGATTATGGGGCACTCAAAGTTGAACAAGATCAAGTCAGCTATACCGAACAAGGCACGCCGCAGCAAATTTCATTACCTGATATGGTTGAAACCTTGAGCAATTATGCCAGCCTCACCCCCAACGAGTTGGTTGATCCACTACCTGGCGGAGCAGCAGCACCTGCAGTTGAGCCACAAATTTTGCCGGCCCCAGCCCCTGAATTAATCGATACCGATCCGAATGCCAATCCAGTTGCCCAAGTTGATGTTGCACCAACTATTGCACCAACTTCTGCTGCTCCAAGCTGGCTGCCGTGGGTTTTGGTTGGCGTAGGTGTGGTTGCTGCAATCGGCGCATTGATTGGCTGGCAACGCAGCCGTAGTGCTAAACAGTAATCAGTATATCTGTGAGATAGTGATTGTAAGGAGGTTAACATGCGTTGGATTTGGGGATGTTTGATCATATTAATTGGGCTACTGCCGGCAACTCCTGCCGCTGCCTGCTCGATGATCGAGCCAACCCTTGATAGCTTGACCCAACAAGCTGATCTAGTAGTCGTTGCCACAGTCAGCAGCATCGAGGGCGATCAGGCATTTTTTACGGTCGATACAGCGATCAAAGGCTCAGTTGCCAGTGAACCATTGAGCGTGCTCAACCATGAAATTGATACAGATCCGTCATGTAAACCAGAACTTCGAACTGGCAATCGTTTTGCTGAAGGCAGCAAATGGGTTTTGTTTTTAGGTCCAAATCAATTCGATAGTACAGCTGTCTGGCAAACCATTAGTTTTGGCGATTATGGGGCACTCAACGTTGAGCAAGATCAGGTGCGTTATCGTGAGCACAGCCAGGAACAAACTCAAGCATTGGCTGATTTAGTCAGCACATTAACCAATTACAGTATGGCTGGCGTAGCGACTGCAACCGCCTTGCCAGCAGGCCAAACCGCTGAACCTAATGCGCCCAAACCCATGCCAACGGCAACATTCGATGTTGTACCAATCGCCAACCCACCGCAAATAACCGAGCCGCCAGCCAATCAATCGAGCACTATGCCATGGATTTTGGTTGGCATTGGCGTGTTAGCCGGAGTTGGCACATTGATCGGCTGGCGACGAAGCTAATAAAACTCAAAAGGCAGAAGTCAAACGAGGGATCAGGGGCTAGATGTTAGGGGCCAGGGTTTAACACAGAGGCGCAGAGCGTTAAGGCTTTTGGCTATTGGCTATCGGAGATTGATTTGAAATATCAACAATGATTTCGATAGCCAATAGTCTCATCCTTCGTGCTCTTCGTGTTCTTCGTGGTTAAAAAATTCCTGATCGCTAGCCCTTAATCATAAATGTGCCGTACATATCGCTTTGCTCATCGCCAGCTTGGCGATCGCCTTCAATCACCCATGTGCCATCAATCTCGTTCCATTCAGAGAGTCGCTGAAACCCAGGTTCGAGCAACGTCCATGGCTCGATAAATTGCTTGATTTGCTCGACAGTCCGTGCATAAATTGGGCTACCCATGGCTCTATACCGTGCGAGCAATTCTTGCAGTTTGGGGTTGGGATTTTCAGGCAGGGCAATCCACGAGATGGCAATTTGCGAGCCTGGCGCACACCATTCGTACAACCGTTGCAGAGTGTGGCTCAATACCTGATCATCGAGAAAATAGGAAACCCCAATCATACAAATGGCCAATTTACGTTCGCCAGCAAAATGTTGCTCGGCTTGGGCCAAAATGCTCTCAAGCTCAGCAATATTAGCTTGGTGATAAATGACGCGGGGATTGTTGCCGATAATTTCGCGGGCATAGGCCACAGTTGCCTGATCATAATCGTTGTACAGCACCAAGGCATCAGGGCGAATTTCGTGAATATAGCCTTGGGTCGGCAGGCCACTAGCCAAATCCAGATAGCGATTAAAGCCCAAATCGGCTAAACGGTTGACGGCAATATCTAGAAACCAACGATTCAGGCGGGCCCCATTTTCAATCGTCGGAATCATTTGTACCAAACGTTCAGCCGCCATGCGATCAACGGCAAAATTGTGGCTACCACCCAACAAATAATCGTAAATCCGCCCAGCATTGGGCTGCGATGGATCAAATTCCACGGCGAGCACTCCTTAACCTAAAGAGCGTTGTAACAATCCCACAGTTTGGCGAAAGCGATCATGCTCTGAGCGCACATGGGCAATTTGGTGTTCGACAAAGCTTTCGATCACCACTTTGAGCAATTCGTAGCTCTCGATTGCTCGTAGTTGTTCGCCATGGCGCAAATAATCGGCCTGAACTGCGCCAACAACCGCTAAAAGGCTCTTCAAACCAATGCCTTGTTGAAACAGCATGCGGCCCATTAGGGTTGCTGAGGTTGGTTGCTCATCGAGCAAAAATTGGCCAATTTGCATGGCAATGGTGTGGAGGCGTGGTGGTGGCAATGTGCCTGCATTGTGTAACGAATTGGCGCGGAGTGTCTCACGAACGACACTATAAATATCAGTGCTAGTAGCAGTCACGAGAAACGCCTCCTAAATCAGGGTGCTTGCCACTTGTAAAGATGATCAGAGGCTGCGTTGCAAGTTCAAGCAAAGTAAGAGCAAAATATTAAAAACCATTAATTAGAGACTATAGCGCAATAGTCCCATTTTTCAATAGGACTATTCTGCTATTTTCGGTCAATTTTGACCTTTTAGGGTGAAGCTATCGATCATCCCTAGGGTTAACCATGTAACAATTGCTAAATCGCTGGAGAAATAGCCTTGATCAACGCCGCCATGCAACCAGCCAGCCATCAAGGCCGCCAAAGCTGCCAAAGCCAACCAGCGTTCAGGCTGCTCGCTATGCCAAATTTGCCAAGTGCGCCGAACGCTCAGCCACGCCAACGCCGCAAAAATAAGCACTCCTGCAATCCCAACCCGCAACCACAAATCGAGCAGCAAATTATGCGGATGGGCGGTGTTACGCTCGGCAGGGTCGGCGGCAAGGCTTGGCTCGATATAACCCCGATTGAATTGGGGGTTGAAATAAAAATAAAATTGATCAAGCCCAATCCCTACAATCGGATGATCAATAATCATCGCTGTGGCTGAGCGCCAAATGCTCAAACGCGCCGAACTCGAATCGCCCGTCACATTCAAGCGTTCAGGGCCACTCAACGACGAATAGAGCAACAATCCACCAAGCACAGCGCTTGTGATCAGCGGTAGCCACCAGCGGCGCGGCAAACAGCTTAGACCAATCAATACTAAGGCCACGGCAAACCGCGCCCCCTTGGAATAAGTCAGCATCAAACTGAGTAGCAACAAGCTGCTAGCCCCCAGATAGATCAACGACCATGCCGCATATTGCCAGGTGCGTTTACGCCACCATCGCCAGCAGGCCCACGCTGCCGCGACGACCGCCAACATACTGGCGCGATCCATCCACAAGGCTAAATTATTGGGGTGGCAGTAGACCGATGATGTCCGTTTTGTGCCGCCAGAATCAACAATCAAATCGCTAAAGCACATGCCCGTACCATCAATCGGAGTCCAATCGAGGTCGCGCCACTGCAAAATGCCAATGATTGCCACAATTGCGCTGCCAGCCAGCAAACCCCAAAGCAACCAGCGCCGCACTGGGTAGCGTGGTTGCCAATACAAAATCAAGCCATACAGCAACAATGGCTCGATAATCATCCAACGCCATTCGCGCCATGCCTCGGCTTGACCTTCGGGCACGGCCAAAGTTGCCGCAAACGTAGCCACAAACAGCCAAGCCAAGGGCAACAGCAGCATGCGCCAATGTTCACGCCACCACGCTTGCCATGCGGTTTGGCGTTGAAGTAAGCGCCAACCAGCATCAAGCACCGTAATGCCCAAGACTGCCAACAGCAATAGCTCATGCAACGGAAAATATTTGCCATCAATAAATGGGTAGTTCCCATCCCAAAAGCCGCGTGAGCGATAATTGAATGGAATCGTTGCAGCCACACCAGCCAAGCCAATTTCGGGGCGCAGCCAAGCGAGCAGAGCAAATAGCGCCAACAACGCTAGCGCAAACAGCAAATTATGGGCAGCCGCCTCATCAATGCCGATCAATGGCACAAAGCGTTTGGGCCGATAGAGCGCCACAATTGCCAAGGCCGCCAGCCCACTCAGCCCAAGCGTTGTGAGGGGATGCCAACGCCAACGTGCAAGCATCATACAGTTCTCTTTCGCACTAGGACGCGATAAAAACGCTTCAGCGCTAGCAACAAACCCAGCCAAAGCCCAAACGGAATGCTGGCCCACAGCCACCACCAAGTGCGTTGTCGGCTAATTGTCAATGTTTGCCAATCACCGCGAATTGCTAGTTGATGCTGGCCTAGCTCACCACGAAATTCTGGCTCAGCAAGCACTTGGCCATCAACTACTACTTCAATTGGCCCAGCGCTGTGCACGATTAAATGCTCGCCCCACCAATTGGCGCTATATTCGCCTTGCTGCCAGAGCAAATCACTTGGTTGATAGCGACCAATCCCCAATTGCGGCGCTTGGGTTAGGTAAGCTTTGACAGTAGTATAGGCGGGCAATTCAGTCCAATCATGCTTGAGCAAAGCAAAGTGAATGGTCGGATCTTCGGGCGAGAAGTTGACTCCAGGCCGTAAAAACCAGATATTCATTGCCCCAAGCCAAGGCCATTGCTGACGCGCTCGTTGCAGATATTCCACCAAATATTGGGCTTTTTGCTCTTCGCTGACTGGCGGGCCATATTGGGTGGCAACCGCCGCGCTATTCCAGCCAAATTCGCTAATCCAAACCGCCTTATGAGCATCGCCGTAGCGCTCCATCACTTCGCGAAGCAAAACCACCCGCGTGACATCGGTGCGCGAATCGAGTGGGCGTTGCCAAAGCGTATCGCGACGCAACGAGCCATCGGCATTAAACAATGGCCGCACATAGCGATTTTCGGTCGCAGGTTGGCCAAGGCCATAACCTTGGGCCGTAAAAATATCAAAATAATCGGCGGCCCCAAGCTGATACAGTTGCTCCAAGAATTGCAGATCGTTCATGGCTTGCCAATCGAAGCCATCAGCTGGAGTCAAACTCGGGAAAAGAATGATCGCATCGGGGTTGGCAGCTTTGGCGCGGGTATAGCCAAGTTGCAACAATTTAAAAAACTCAGCAGGATCAGGATCAGCCCAATTCCACTCGTGGCCATAATTTGGCTCGTTCCAAATTTGGAAGAAGCGTATTTTGCCGCGATAGCGCTCGACGACCGCTGTCACATAATCGCCATAATCTTCATAGTTATCAGGTGGGCCAGTTGAGCCAGGGTCTTGTTGGCGTTTGGCGACCCGAAAACTGTCCATTGGCAAGTTTTGGCGTGCCCAGCTTGGTGGGCGGTCGAGCCGCACAATCAATTGCAAATTACGGGCTTGAGCAGCGGCGACAATCCCATCATATTTTGTCCAAGCTGAGATTGCATCGGTTTGATCGACCATACCATCGTCGTTGTAATCGTGGCGATAATCGCGAAAATCGTTTTTGGCGTGAATCTCAATATCTTCCCACGGAAATTGGACGCGCAGCCAATAAAACCCAGCGGCTTTGGCGGTATCGAGAGTGCGCGAAATAACTTCGGGTGATTCGAGGTGCAGGCTGGGCAAATTGACCCCGCCCTGTGGCACATTAGCCCAAGCAATTGGCTGATCGATGCTCGTGGCAACGCCGCGCCATTGCTCATTTTCAAGCCACGACCAAGCGGCGAGGCCGCCTGCGCAAACCCCAGCGATCAAAAGCCAAACCAGTGATTGAAATTGAAAAAATCTGCTTCGTTGCATAGCGCAGGCCATTATCAACCAGCGTTGCAGGCTTGTCAAAAGCCTAAAAACAAAAAATCACCGCCAAAACGGTGATTGGTGGTCGGGGCGAGAGGATTCGAACCTCCGACCTCAGCGTCCCGAACGCTGCGCTCTACCGGGCTGAGCCACGCCCCGACAACGCTTACGATGATACACCATCGCCTAGCAGTTGTCAAAGTTCAAATCCTAGGTTTGTTGCAAGATTGTTACGTTTGAGGATCGGGGGCTGGTTTCGATCCACGAAGGGCACGAAGGTACACGAAGGGCTGAAACCACGAAGAACGCGAAGATTCGCGAAGGTTAAGTTTTTAGCTACAATATGTTCTATGTTCTAATTTTCATCCCTCATAATTCATACTTCATCCTTTACAACAGCCCTTTGATCTCCTCGGCGGCTTTGCGGGTCATGCCGGGCACGGCGGCTAGCTCCTCGATACTGGCATTGCGAATGCCATCCAGCGAACCAAAGGCGTTGATCAGGGCTTTTTTGCGTTTGGGGCCGATGCCTGGAATATCTTCCATGGTCGAGCGGAGCATGCCCTTCGTTCGCAATTTGCGGTGATAGCTAATCGCAAAACGATGAGCTTCTTCGTCGATGCGCTGAACCAGATGCAAACCTGGATCGTTTTGGGCGAAAGCGATTGGCACACGCTGGCCAGGCTTAACCAAGCCATAGGGCAAGTGGCCTTTGGTATCGCCCTTGACCAAACCAACCACCGGAATATGCTCAAAGCCAGCCGCTGCTAAGGTTTTGGCGGCAGCATTGACTTGACCAATCCCACCGTCGATCAAAATTAGATCGGGCAATACGGCCCACGTTTCGTCGTTATTGGTTGGCTCGGCGCTGGCTTGCTCAGTTGGTTCTGGCTCGTCGGTTTGGCCAGTATCATCGGCGCGGGCAAACCGCCGTTGCAGCACTTCACTGAGCGAGGCTACATCGTTCGCACCTTCAACGGTTTTAATTTTGAAACGGCGATAGTGTTTTTTGGCTGGCTCACCCTGCTCAAACACCACCATACTGCCCACCGAATTAGTGCCTTGGGTATTCGAGATGTCGTAGCATTCGATGCGTTGGGGCAATTCGGCTAAATTCAATAATTCGCGCAATTGACTCAGCCCTGCTGTGGCCCGTTGTTCGGCGTTGAGCCATTGCAAGCGCAATTGATCGAGGGTTTGGCTGGCATTACGGGCCGCCAAATCGACCAAATCTTTTTTATCGCCACGCCGTGGCACTTGCAAACTGACTTTATGACCGCCCTTACTTTCAAGCCATTGCTCGATAATTTGGGTTTCTTCGGGATAATCGGGCAGCAGAATATTGGGTGGAATATCGGCGGCGGCATCATAAAATTGGGTCAAGAATGAACTCATCAAGGCTTCGGGCTGTTCTTCCTCAGTACCTTGCAGGGTAAATGGCTCCGAACCAATTAGCTTGCCACCACGAATGTAGAACACCTGCACCACTGCTTTGCCTTCATCGCGGGCAAAAGCAATCACATCTTGATCGCTGGCGGCAGTATTTAGCACTTTTTGGCGCTCCATCACCCGTTCGACGGCCTTGATTTGATCGCGCACATAGGCCGCACGTTCAAATTGTAAATCTTCGGCAGCTTGGTTCATTTTGGTTTTGAGGTCGCGCAAAATCGCTTCGGGCTTACCACTTAAAAATAAACGTACTTGATTAATTGCGGTGCTATATTCCTCGGTGGTGCAATTGTTGGCGCATGGCCCAAGACAGCGTTTAATATCATAATACATACAAGCCCGATTACGGCGCTCGTGCTTTTTGAACATATCATCGTTGCATAAACGAAAGGCAAATAATTTATTCAATAGCTCGATTGTGGCATAGACGCTGCTAGCTTTGGCAAATGGCCCAAAATAAATCCCACCATCTTCCAGCACTTTGCGCACTCGCAAAACTCGCGGCCATTCTTCTTTAGTAATTTTGATATAGGGATAACTTTTGTCATCCTTGAGCAGCACATTGTAGCGTGGGCGATGCTTTTTGATCAGATTCATTTCTAAAAGCAGCGCTTCTAGCTCGGTATCGGTGGTGATAAATTCAAAATCGGCGATATTTTGCACCAAGCGTCGGGTTTTGCTGGTTAGGCCACGCGGCGCACCAAAATACGAACGCACCCGATCACGCAGGCTTTTGGATTTGCCCACATAAATGATCGTATTGGCTTGATCGCGATAGATATACACGCCTGGCGAGAGTGGCAAGTTGCGCAAGCGTTCTTCAAACAACGCGTGATTGGCAATATTCGTATGAGATAAATCTGGCATTTTCGCACCTCTGTGCTAATTATACCGCATCTTTTAGCACCATGTTAAAAGCCGACCAGCCTGCTCTGCTAGTCGGCTCAACCCAAAAATAGATTAAACTTTGATCAACTCGCCAAAATCGCCACGGCCATGGCCCAAGCCTGAGATCGAATAGCCTGAAACCCCAAATTTGGCCCATGCGCCGCTAGCCGGAAAGAATGGCCGAATTTTGCGGGTTATGCCAACCGTGCCAGCAAAGCGAGCCGGAATGCGATACAGTTCTTGTTGATGCACAACCAGTACATCGAAATTCATCCCAGCATTAAAGCCATTGATCCGTTTGGGAATCCCTTCAAAGCTCAGCAACAAACGCCCATGTTGGTCAGCGCTAATGCGATCGCGATTGGGGTTGGTCCACGAAATACGGGCTAATTCTTTGGGTAAATGCCAAATATTGCGCCCGCCTGCCACCGATTGATCCAAATCGACGACTAGGCCGTGAATCCAAATTGCCGGGCGTGGCCCGAGCTTCAAAATTAGCCCACAAGCGGCCTCGCCGTAGTGCAAGGTCGAGCCAGTGCCATATTGACCAACCAACGAAAAAGCCAAAGTACGGCCAGTTGGCAACCAAAGTGGTTTTAGCGGCGCAGGTAGTAAATCGGCCACGGCGTTGCGTTTGACTGGATGAACGCACCAAACCCATGTGCCTTGCATAACCCATGGTGCTGGTGGATAGTTAGTTGTTGCAGCAATGCGGTCGGCTTCGACCGCCGAATCGTAGAGGGCGGACACGCTAGTACCTCATATTGCGCCAAGCAGCGCAGCAAATGGATTATCAGTCTCATCATCGGGATCATCGGCCACAGTTTGGCGATTGATCACCGGCGGCGCAGGCGGCTCTTCATCTTCATCAAGATCCCAATCAAGATGCAGCGGGCGATCGCCTGCCATATTAATTAATTGTTCAAGGCTAAAACGCCGAATGCTGATCTGATCGGGCCATTGTTGGGCTTCGTCAGGCTGCTCAATTAAATGGAAACGGCTCTGATCGCCGATGATATCTGCAATAGTTGGTGGTGGAGTGTGAGGTGCATCGGGGCTACGCATCAAGGCACTAACCGTCTCGGCAGTAGGAATGCCAGTATCGACCAATAAGAGCGTTGTATAAACTCGTGGAATGATCAATTGTAGGGCTACGCGAATGTCGTGGAGTTGGGTCGCGGCTTTACGAATGGTGTGAGCAGAACGGCTAGCCTTAACCTCAAACACATGGACACTGCGCCCAAGCTCAACCAAGGCATCGATTTCGCGATATTTGCGGATCGTTTGGCGGCCACTACGCTCATCATATTCGAGAATGCGCCGCTCGGAAAGCACTTGGCCTTGCTCAGCCAGCCATTCGCGCAGCAATTGTTCAGCCTCGCCGCCGAATAAATCGCGCTGGCGCGGTGGCCGAATCGCCCGTTGATTTTCACGAGCAAGCGTCATTTGTTCAACAAACGCCCGATAATGCGGGTCGTCAAACGTTGTGAGTCGAGCACGCACAAAACGCACAGTTCCAATCCCCCACTAAACTAGCTGTATGCTACCACAGAAATAAGCTCAAAAGTCAGAAATCAAAAGGCAAAAATGGAGATCATAACTATTACATGCGTTACCTTTATCCTTCTCATCAAGAGTCTCGTGGTTAATTCATCAATCTGGAATGCCACCAGCTGTTGCCGCTCGACAGCTGGTGGCATCTTTCTAGCCCTCGCTGCTGCGTGGCTCAGGTAACCGTCGCGAGAGCAATAATCCAATAAAGGCACTAGCCGCGCTAATCCAGAATAAGGGCAAATAGCCAAATTGAGCTAACAACACCCCGCCTAAAACCGGAAAGAAGGTGGCAATGCCCATCAACGTATTGCAAACCCCAACATAGACTGGGCGTTGTTCGGCAGGTGCTAGCTCCATCACATAGGTCAAACTAGCGGTGTTCGAGCCATCGACGCTCAAGCCAATCAGCAAAAAGATTACCCCAAAGACCCAACCTAAGGCTTCTGGGCTCAAAACACTGGCGAATGGCATCACCAACAAGGCCCAAGTTGGCACAGTGATAATTAACGCCCCAGTCAAGACAATCAACAGGCGATTACCACGTTGGTCGCCAATCCGCGACCAAAAGAGATTGGATAGGGCTGCTGAAAACACCCGCACTGCCAAATAAACCCCAATCATCCGTGGCGGAACATTCAATACCTCACGGGCATACAAAATATAAAATGGATCAGCCAAGCCACCCAAGCGCGTGACCATGCGCGAAAGCACATATTGGCGAAAGTTGCGATCGCTCTTGAGCAATACCGGAATCTTGGCAAACATCTGCTTTGCCGAAATTGCTGCTGGGGGATTGGTCGTCGGCGGCTCGGCAAATAGGCTAAACGAAATAATCCCAAAGCCAATCAGCACAAACGAGATAAAGAGCAAAACACCGTAATTGTGGGGAAACAGCAACGGGCTGGCGCGGCTCAATAGCCAGCCAACCAACGGGCTAACGAGCACAAACGAGAGCAAACCGCCAATCAAGTTACGCGACCCGAAAAACTTGCCACGCTGGCGAGCAGGAATCGTTTTGGCCACAACTTCTTGAAAAGCGACCGAGCCAGAACCACCAGTAAAGTTGTAGAGGGCATACCCTAGCAAAAACAGCGGCAATAGCACCCAGACTGGCAAACTGGTTGCATTCCAAACCACCAGCACCATCGCCAACCAAATAAAAAAGCGTACAATCCCCACTTGGCGATAGACTGGCAATTTGTAGGTCATGCCTTGCAAGCGACCAGCACTCAACAATTGGGGCAATAGCCAGCCGCCCGATTTGAGCGATGGTAACAAACCAACCACCCATGGCGCAGCACCCAATTCACGTACAAATACCGTTAATACCAAGTTCGCATCGCTAAATGCGTCGGCTAAAATAAATAAAACTCCATTGGCCACTCCTAAGCGCATGTTGCGGCGCAAAGTTTCTTCATTGCTCGCACGCGGAGCAATTGGCCGATGAAGTGCTAATTTCCATTGCATAGCACGTCTGTCCTTAGCAACAGGCCGTTTCCTGCTGCCTACAAAAAACGTCCAAGAACACAGCGTTCCCGAACATTTGCTTGATGTACGGAGCTGCCGTACCAGATTCAATTAGCGTTCATTCTACTGCGATGTGCTAGGCTATGCAAGTATGCGAAAATTGTAATAGTATGTAAGAATATAGGGGTTGGGGATCGGTTATCGGGGGTTGGGGATCGGCTGTTGGGAATTGGGGATCGGTGGCTAGGGGTCAGGGACTAGGAGCCAGGGATCAGATAATCAAATAAATCTGTGCAATCTGTGGCCAAAACTTAACCTTCGTGCGCTTCGTGTCCTTCGTGGATCAAGCGCCAATTCTGTTTGTGATGGATTTTAGAGCTGAATTCGTGGTACTAAATCCCAATCGATGCGGCCTTGGCCAGTTCGTAGATCAGCCGGAATCAAGCTGGCGCAGGTTTGAATGTATTCCCGAATCTGCTGAATATCGAGGTGGTGCTGGTTAGTTTCAAAGGGAGCCAGCATATCGTAGGCACTGGCAAGCAGTTGGCGCGGGCTATCGACAATTCCCAAACGCAATTGGTTGAGCGCTACTGACAGCCGAATCAGGCCACGATAGAGATCGTTGCGGGTGGGAAACCATAATTCTTCTAATTGCAACACTCCATCAACAAAACGCTCCTCGTTGAAGGCAACGATAAAGCCTTGCCAATGCTCCTGCTCATTCATGGGCTGCTACCTCAATCACAATCCCGCCGAAACGCGCTTCTCGGGCGGTGCAACGCTGTCCGTTGATCCAGCACTGATCAGAAGGATAGACCGATTGATCATCGCGATAGCTGCCAGCGCAGCCAGTGCCTAAAAAGCCCGTATTGAAAAACTCAACTAGACGGCCATGCTGATCAACCGCCAATGCCCGACAATCGACGCAAACATAGCGCGGATAGCGGGGCATTGGCTGAACGGGTTGGCTACAAATTGGGCAAATTTGCGAACTAGCGGGCGTAGTGTTGTTCATATTCTGGCTGGCGCAATGGTTGGCTGTTGATGCGGGTATTGGCTGGAGCTGCGCAGTATGGGCAAACCTGCCAGGTCATATCGATCACCCGATCGCAGTTGCCACAGTTGCGGCGCAAATGGGTTTGGCAATGTGGGCACAAAATAAAATCGGCCTGAATGCTGCGTTGGCAATTTGGGCAAACATGCTCATCCTCTATATCGCGGCGCATAAAGGTTTCTTCCAATTCACGCTCATATTTTTGGCTGAGGGTTTCGCGAGGGCGCACCAACATATATAACAACAACCCAGCAAATGGCAAAAAGAAGGCCATTGAGGTTGAAAGCACTTGCACCAAAATATCGTTGGAGCGGCTAGCAATATCGCGGTAAGTCCATACCAGCGAGGCAACCCATAAGAGCACCAAATAGCCCCCAACAATCATGCCAACAATTGGCAAAATGCTTTTAAGTTCTGCAATAATTTCTGTCATGTTCCTATGCTTTCCTGAAGAAGGCCTCGGCTGTTTGAGGCGATTGCATGGGTTTAGAATACTGGCAATTAATTTGCCACGATTGGGATATTGTACCATATCAAACCAACGCCTAAGCGCATCTCAGCCTGATACTCGACTGAGATGCAGCTTATACGGCGGGTTTTAGCTCAAGGTTTTAATCGTCGTGAGATGGGGCTGGACCGCCAAAAGCAGTTGCTCGGTGAGGCTTTCGCGCTCAATTCCTGCATCAAATACCTGCCAACGGTGTGGATCAGCGGCGATCATCTCAAGGTAGCCACTGCGCACTCGTTCATGGTAGGCAATTTCGCGGGCATCGAGCCGATTCCAATGTTCGTTTTGGCTGGGGCTTGGTTGGGGCAGGTGGGGCAAGGGCAAGGCTAATTGGCTTGATTCACGAAAATCGTCGCGCTGTTTGCGTTTGCGCTGTAAGCCTTGCTCAACTGGCAAATCCAAAAAGAAGGTCAGATCGGGCTGTAAGCCGCCAGTTGCAAAGCGGGTGATTTCGCGCAGCTCGGTTAAATTACGGCCTAAGCCATAGCCTTGGTGGGCAAAGGTCGAATCGGCATAGCGATCGCATAAAACAATGCCGCCCAGTTTCAGATAGGGCAAGATCACCTCGCCAACTAACTGAGCACGAGCGGCAGCAAACAAGAGCGTTTCGGTTGTCGGCTCCATCGCCGTCCATTGACCATCGAGCACAAGCCGCCGCACAGCATCGCTAATTGGCGTTCCGCCTGGCTCACGAGTTAAGATGACTGGATAGCCAGCCTGTTGTAGATAATCCTTGAGGTAGCGGGCTTGGGTGCTCTTCCCGCTACCTTCTGGGCCTTCAAAGGTAATGAACAAGCTCATGGTTCCCCTACAGTCCAACAACTTGAGGCCACATTGCCGATTTAGCGAAAGATTCGAATGCGGCGACGTGGTTCTTTGCCAGTACTTTCTGATTGTAGATTGTACCGCTCAACAATCTGATGTTGCAACCTACGCACATAGGAACTTTGCGGACTCAGTTCGATACTTTCGGTTGAGCCATCCATGACTTGACTGATTGCTTCTTCAACCTCTTCCATGGCCTCGCTCAGCGGGTCGCTAGGACTGATGCTGATTTCGAAGGCCGAGCCGAGGCATTCTTCCATTTGGGTTTGGGTATTCGAGCGTAGCACATACACTGGAATTCCACGTTCTTCGGCATCACGCAGCCGAGTTGGGTGCTGACGATAGTAATTTTTCAGGGTAATGACCATCGTCGCTTGTTCCATTTCGCGCACCAAACTGGCGGTAATGCCCAAGCGATCTAAGGCTTTTTCCAAACGATTCCGGCTAACACCAAAGGCAAAAATCTTGGCAGGCGCATTCTTACCAGGCTTTTTAACCAGCACGCTTGGTTCTTCGGTTTTTGGGCTGGTGCTGCCATTCAGCGCCAGCGTATAGCGTTCGCGCTCCTCGCGTTGGGCTTCGCGCCGTTCGCTTTTACGCCGCCAGTCGCGTTCGCCATGGTCACGATCACGGTCGCGCTCACGGCTGCGATAGCCGCCACGCCGCGTGAGCATGGTGCTGGCTTCGCTATCAAGCCGTTCTGGGCGGCCTTCGTGCACCACGATTGCGCCTTGCTCGTCCTTGGTGCGTTGTTCGGCAGTTGGTTCGTTGCCCTGCAAAATTAAATCGACGGCTGAAGCGACTTCTTGATAAATCGTTACATCGTCCCAGCTTTGAATTTCGACCAACACATCGAAAGTTGGCGGCGCTTTGCGTTCGAGCACGGTTTTTTGGGTTCCCCGCCGCCGCGCTTCTTCATCGCCCAAGGTTACCGCCTGAATCCCGCCGATCAAATCGGAGAGAGTTGGGTTGAGCATCAGGTTTTCCAAGGTATTCCCGTGAGCCGTACCAACCAATTGCACCCCGCGTTCGGCGATGGTGCGAGCAGCTTGGGCTTCCAATTCCGTACCAATTTCATCGATCACAATGACTTGGGGCATGTGATTTTCGACCGCTTCGATCATCACATTGTGTTGTTCGGCTGGCCGAGCTACTTGCATTCGGCGAGCGCGACCAATCCCTGGGTGAGGAATATCGCCATCGCCAGCGATTTCATTCGAGGTATCGACGATCACCACTCGCTTGAGAAAGTCGTCGGCCAAAACGCGGGCGACTTCGCGCAGCATGGTGGTTTTACCTGTCCCAGGCTTGCCCAGAATCAAGATCGATTTACCAGCCTCGACCAAATCGCGCACGATTTCGATTGTGCCATAAACGGCGCGGCCAACCCGACAGGTCAGACCAATTACCAACCCAGAGCGGTTGCGAATGGCTGAAATGCGGTGCAGCGTGCGCTGAATCCCAGCGCGATTATCCTCACCAAATTGGCCAATTCGCTCGGTCACATAATCGAGATCTTCGCGTGAGACCTCAGTTTCACTGAGGAAACTTGATTGGTCGTGGCGAAAACGCGCCTCGGGCAAGCGCCCCAAATCCATAACAATTTCTATAACTTGATCTTTCTGTTCATGGGTTGCCAACGGCTCGGCCAAACGTGGCGGCAAGGTTGACAGCAACAGATCGATATTATGGGTAATTTCGCGACGATCTAACATAGTTGCATCCCTCTCAAACACACGCCGGGGTGTGTTAGATACACGGTTCGGATTGAACCGACGATGACAGCGACGGATTGACGACGCTTTCTCGCGTTCCTTCGATCACAGGCCGCAACAATGGATTGCGTAATGGCACTGTGAGTTCCTTGACCGTCAGGCGTTGATCTCCAATATGTTCAAAGCCGATTTCCTCCAAGTTGTGATGCAACTCGCCATGATATTCTGGCAAAAGGAGATAGACGACACCTTGATGGGCATTAGCCAATTGGCTCATTCCAAATCGAATAACCGACGAGGCTAAGCGTTGCTCAGCAGGATCGATCAGAAGGCTCATAACTGCGGCGTGTGGGCCAATCCACACATGCAAGGCCGCCCGTAAAATATCATCTCGGCCATCACGCCCAAGCACCCATGAGCGCTGACGAACCCCATGACGGGCAACGACCGGCAATTGCCACGATCGTGACGTTCGTCCTTCATATCGTACAACAGTTGCAGGGGTGATCGCCTCATACAATCGTTGGATTGCATGGGGGTCGCGACGCTGTTGTGGGCGTAACACAATAATTGAGCTACCTTCGGCAACATCGGGAGTTAAAGTCCGCCAAACCTGCCGCGTAGCATAACTTTGAAAGCCAAGTTGGCGAAAAACTTCCAGATGGGGTGAGTTCGAGGCCAATGGTGCGAAGATACGCTCGATATTGCGCGAACCCATCCGCACCACAAATGCTTCTAATAAACGATACCAAACATCGGGGTCGGTTGGTTGGCGCATGCCACGCCGAAACGGTTGCGATGCCAGATACACCAAATCGGCATCAGCACTATTTAAACGATACCAGCCTTGGACATAGCCACGCAGCCCACGCTCATGATAAACCAAAGTATGGCGATCTTGAGCAAAAGGCATTAAACAGCGTAGCGCAAAGCCCAACGGTCGATGGTTGCCCGCCAGCACATGCTCGCTGCCCAACAACATATAGGTGTACGGCGTGCGCCGCAACTCAAGACTATCTACCAAGCGAACAGGTCGAATCAAGCCAGATTCTCCATTGCATGAGCTGTATGCCCGATTCCGCTGTGCCACATTGCACGCTAGTATCATCGCACAAATTGGGCCAGAAAAAAACTAGCAGAGTATTAATAAGTATGAAGGATTCACGAATATAGGGCATAGATGTAATGTTTCATTTCATTAATAATCATGTCTCCCGTTCCCTCACCCCCAGTCCTTCTCCCACTGCGGTGTTTAAGGGCGACAGGTTGATAGTTGGGTATTACGCTTCGTTAGGCAATGTTCACCCTAGCCGTCCACCACGAGTTACCGTCGTTGCCCAGCCCGCGTGACCAGCAGAATCTATTTGGATGAGTGGTCGCAAGCGTTGCGGCATGTGGTATCATTGATACTAGATAAATCGCGCAGCACTACTTTTGGAGGCAACCCGTGGCGGCGTTTCATGGCTTCTCAACTGAGAATCTCGTGCCGCTACCGGCAGAATTCTTTAGCGATGTTCTCCCTTCAATCAGCAATTTGGCTGAGCTTAAAGTAACCCTGCATGTCTTTTGGTTGGTTAGCCAGCAACGTGGCCGCGCCAAACGCGTTTCGTGGGATGCGCTGAGCAGCGATAGTGCCCTGGCTCAATCGTTGCGGGCGGTCTCGCAATTGCGCCCAACCAGCGACGTTTTAGAAGAAGCCTTGGGTTTAGCGGTTGAGCGGGGCACATTACTGCACTTAATCAGCCCTGAACCTGGCCGCGTGGTTAGTTGGTATTTGGTCAATACCCAAGCCAATCGGCATTGGGTCGAGCGCCAAGCAGGCCAGCGCGTGCTTGCACTCGAAGCTAGCCCGACGGCGCAGCCAACCATTTTTGGGCTTTACGAACAAAATATTGGCCTGCTCACGCCGCTGCTGATCGAGCAATTGCACGAGGCTAGTGCCAAATATCCCGCTGTATGGCTCGAAGAAGCCATCGCCAAAGCGGTTGAAGCCAATGTGCGCAATTGGCGCTACATTCGGCGCATTCTAGAACGGTGGGAAACCGATGGAAAAGAATCTACGTCGCATCGATCCGAGCAGCTTTTCGATCTCAGCAAATATACCACGGGCAAATATGCCGCCTTCTTCGGAAGAAGCGGCGATTCCGATGGAGGAGATTTGTCCGATTTGTAAGGGTGCTGGCTATTTCTGCATGGATGTGCCGATCAGCGACCCCAACTTTGGCCATTTGATTACCTGCCAATGCAAACTCGCCGAAAAAGAAGGCCGCCAACGTGATAAACTATGGCAACAAAGTAATTTGCAGGCCTTTGAAACCAAAAACTTTGATACATTTAACTCGCATGTGGTTGGGGTTAGTGAGGCTTACGCACGAGCCAAGGCGTTTGCTCAAGCACCCAAAGGTTGGCTGTTTCTGTATGGAACCTATGGCTGTGGCAAGACCCATTTAGCAGCCTCAATTGCCAACGAAGCTGTGCGCCGCGAGTATCAAACAATTTTTATGGTTGTACCGGATTTGCTGGATTATTTGCGCTCGACCTTTGGACCAAACTCCGAGGTGGCCTACGATGAGCGCTTTGAGAAAATTCGCAATATTCAATTATTGGTGCTCGATGATTTAGGCACCGAAAGTTCAACCGGCTGGGCCCGCGAAAAGCTGTTCCAAATTATCAATCACCGTTATAATCATCGTTTACCAACGGTCATTACATCAAATGCCGATTTAGATAAATTCGATCCACGGATTGCATCACGTTTGTCTGATGCAGATATTTGTAGTCAAGTGCTGATCAAAGCAACTGATTATCGACAAACAACAACACGTAACAATAACATTCGATACAAGTAAGATCGCCAACGGGCCGAGTGGCATTTCGTCAGTCCAAGTATCTGGCTGTTGATCTGCTACTCATCCAACGAAGTTCTTCATCCTTGTGTCTGTGGGGGTTCGGATGGCAGGGAACCAAGCAATTTTTGACCGTGCGTTAGAACAATATCAGCTTGCCTCACGGGCTGGCGATTGGAACAAAGCTTTAACCGAAGCTGCTCGGGCCATGACCGAATTTTCAACTCACGAGCAGGCTCGGATTGCTGTCGCCACCGCGTTGTTTCATACCAATAAGCTGCCACAATCGTTACAATTGTGGCAGGAGTTGCTCAAGCGTAATCCAGATAATCCGGTTTTTACCGAATATATTGCCAAGATTTATCGCGCTCAAGGTGATACCGATCAAGCCATCGAGCTGTTTATGCAGTTGGCCGAACGTTTGATCGCCCAAAAATTGCCTTTGAAGGCAGTGCGAGCTTATCGCGATATTTTGGATATTCACCCCAGCCACGAAGAAGCCCGCGTGCGCTTGGCGATGGTGCTAGCTGAATCTGGCGATAAACCTGGCGCAATCCGTGAATATTTGCATCTGGGTCAGCAATTTTATGATGCTGAACAATACGATGCTGCTGATGAAGCCGCCGTCGAAGCCCTCAACGTAGACCCCGCTAGCCTCTCGGCCCAAGAATTCAAGAAGAAAGTTGATTTGGCACGGCAGGCCTTAATTACTGCCGCCACAGGCGATCAATTGCCCGACCAAGGTCGTTTGCAAACCAAAGAACAAATCGAACGTGCAGTCAACGAGGCGATTGAGTATCAAAATAATGGGTTGCTGGAGCAAGCCGCCCAAATGTATGAACGGGTGGTTGACGTGCTGCCCGAACGCGCCGACATGCAATATAGCTTGGGCTTGATTTACGATGAGCTTGAGCGACATAAAGATGCCTTGCGGGTGCTCGAAATTGCCAGCCATAACGATGAATACGCCCTATCCGCCCACTTTGCGATTGGTACAATCTACCAAAAGCTTGGCCAAATGGAACGTGCCGCCCAAGAGTTCGAGCAAGCGATTCGCTACGTCGATTTGCAATCGATCGGCAAAGAAGAAGCCAACGATTTGATCGATATGTACGAAGCAACCTCGGCGATCTATCTTGAACTAGGCGATGTGGCGCGGGCAGCCTCGTTGTATTCAACCTTGGCGGGCTTTTTGCAGGGCAAACGTTGGGGCGCAGAACAAGCGGCGCAATATAATGCCAAGGCCAAGGAACTGACCGACCGCAGCATGATGTCGAAATTGCGCATGCTTGGCACGGGGATTTTGAACGCGCCGCCACCTGAAGAGGCTGTGCCTGAACCACAGACCGAAACCTGGGGCAAAATGCCCTCGATCACCGATTTCCTCAGCCCCAAAAGCCGTGTCGAAGCTAGCCCAGCCGATGATATGGCCAGCCTTGAGGCCTTGATTAGCGGTAATGCTAGCCCAGCGCCCCAAACGATGCTGACCGATATTGACCCGCTTGATGTGCTGGCCGCCAATTTGCCACCAGCTGGCGAAGTGCATTTTGCGCCGCTCACGCCGATTGATACCGAAGGCCGCAGCGAGCGGATTCAGCGTTTGGTTGAGGCCAGCGAATCGTTTGCTGAGCAAAATTTCTTGTATGCGGCGCTCGATGCCTGCCATGAAATTATTCGCTACGATCTGGAGTTTTATGCGATTCACCTGCGGATGGCCGAAATTCTCGAACGTTTGGGGCGCATGGATCAAGCACTCGCTAAGCTCAATTTGTTGATCGAAACCTACAAAGCACGAGGCGAAACCCACAAGGCAATTGGGGTTTATCACAAACTGATCGATCTCTCGGCTGATAGCACGATCATTCGGGCTGAATTGGCCGAGGTATTGCGCAAACAAGGCCGTAGCGATGAGGCCGCTGAGCAGTTGGCCTATGTGGCTAACCAACAATTCCGCCAAGGTCAAACCGTCAAAGCCTTGGAGCAATTTCGCAAGTTGTTGGAATGGGCACCTGATAGCGTCAATTTACGTGCTCAATATGGTCAAGTATTGCTCAAACTCGAACGTTGGGAAGCAGCCTTGGAAGAATTCCGCCGGGTCATTGTGCAAAAGCCCGATGATTTGGTGGTGATGGCCCAAGCCAATATTGCCCTCGCCATGATGGGCGAATTCCCCGATGCGATTTGGGATTCAGTCGCCGCCTTAATTCAAAAACTGGCTAGCAATCCGCAACAGCTTAACGATGTGCAAGCCGAATATCGCGCCGTCACCTTGATTACTGATCGGGCGATTATTCAGTTTCTCTTGGGATTGATTCAGCAATCAACCAAGCAACATCCGGCGGCAATGCACTCGTTCAATCAAGCGCTTGAGTTGCTCGAAATTGATGCTGATCCCTTGGTTCCGCCAGTGCTGGTTTATCAAGCGATTGCCGATAGCTACATTGCCGAGGGTAATGCTGCTGGCTCAATCGAGCAACTACGCAAAATCGAGGCAATTTTGGTGACTGGCACTGTGCCAGCCATGAGCACCAAGCATGCCTTTGCCCAACCCTTCAACGAGGGCGAGTTGCAACGGCGTTTGGCCGAAGCCTATGCCGCCAACGAGAATTTCGAAGGGGCAATTCAGGCCTTGCAACGGGTCAAGCAATTGTTGCCCTACGACCGCCAAGCCTACACCAAATTGGCTGATATTTACTTCCGCCAAGGCCGCCTAAACGAAGCCTTGACCCAGCTTGATGAGTTGGCAACTTACTACGAAAGCCAAAGTCAGCTTGATCGCGCCTTGGAGATTTTGGCCACGGGCTTGCAATTAGCCCCCAAGAATATCCCGATCAAGTCACGTCATGCCCAGCTGATGATGCGGCGCGGCTATCTTGATGAGGGCTTGGCTGGCTTGGATGAATTGGCCGAGTTGCAGCGCAAACAAGGCTTGGTCAAAGATGCAGTGGCCAGTATTCAGCAGGTCGCTGATGTTTATTGGACGTTGGGTAAGGTTGATAAGGCTGCCGAGATGTACAACAAAATTGTACAGATCGCACCTAATGACACCGAAGCCCGCCAACATTTGGTGAGCTTTAGCATTCTTTCGTTGCGCACCAAAGATGCGATTACTCAACTGCGTGAAATTGCGCGGCTCTCAATTCAACAACGCAACTACGAAGAAGCGATTGCTTCCTATCACCAAGTGATTGCGCTCGATCAAAAAGATGCCGATGCCTACGAGCAATTGGCCGATGTGCTGATGCGGGTTCAGGAGTATGGTCAGGCCGTTCGTACCTATAAACAATTGGCGAAATTGTTGCCCGATGATGATCGGGTGGAAGCTTTGCAAAGCGCCGCCCAACGCATGCTCGATCAGCAACAGGTGGCCAAAGGCTAGCATTCTACGAAACTTGGCAAATTCAAAGCAGCGCTGAAGCCTTGTGCTCGGCGCTGTTTTGGTTAATGGCTTGAGACAATCAAGGAGCAGGTTGGCTATGCAAGCGCCGCTTAATCGCGAAACCGTGCATTTTTGGCAGGATCGGGTGTTGAATAATTTGGAGTTGTTGCATGCCCACTATATTACCCAGCGTTTTGCGCCGCATAGCCATGAAGAGTTTGCGATTGGGGTGATTGAGGCTGGTGGTCAGGCCTTTACTTATCAGCGGCGCTCGGAGTGGCTTATGCCCGCTGGCAGTATTGCGGTGATTAATCCGCAGGTGGTGCATACTGGTCATGCTGCTACACCCCAAGGCTGGGTCTATCGCATGTTTTATCCCCCAGTTCAAATCCTACAGCAAGCTGCTAGCCAATTAGCTGGGCGCAATCAAACAATCCCCTTTTTTCCTCAGCCAGTGATTCATGACCCATTTTTGATGCAGCGCCTGCTCCAACTCCATCAATTGTTGGAAGACCCCAGCACCACCGCGCTCGAACGCGAATCGCGCTTGCTCTGGACGATGGCGCAACTGATTATTCGCCATGCCCAAAGCAAACCAGCGCTTAACGCCCAGCAAATGCATCCCAAAGCAGTAACGACGATTCGTGAATATTTGGCGGTGCACTATGCCGATTCAATTTCGCTTGAGCAACTGGCCCAATTGGTCAATTTAAGTCCGTTTCATACACTGCGGCTGTTTCGCCAAGCAACTGGCCTGCCACCCCATGGCTACCTGATTCAACTGCGAATCAATCAGGCAAAACAGCTGTTACATACTCAGTTGCCCTTGGCCGAGGTAGCCGTTCAAACCGGATTTAGCGACCAAAGTCATTTGAACCGCCATTTCAAGCGCGTATTAGGCGTTACCCCGCTGCAATATCGCCGCCAAGGCTAAATTAGCAAGATCATCCAAGCAATTAATCTTCGATCAAGCTATGCTCAATTAAATCGTAGTTTACAAGCTTTGGAGCAGCGCCATGCACTCAATTTCTGCTAGCTTTCGCGCTGGAATTCGCGCGTTTTTGCCGATTGCCGTGGGGATTATCCCATTTGCCTTGATTTCGGGCATTGCCGCAATGAGTGTTGGCTTATCGATTCCCCAAGCTATTGCCATGTCGATGATTGTGTTTGCTGGCTCGGCTCAGTTGGTGGCGATGCAGCTCTTGGCTGAGCATACCCCGATGCTCTTGATCATCCTGACGACCCTGATTATTAATTTGCGCTTTGTGATGTATAGCGCCTCATTGGCCGACCACTTGGCTCAATTGAAGCGGCGCTGGAAGTTGCTTAGTGCCTATTTGCTGACTGATCAGGCTTATGCTTTGGCGATTAGCCTCTATCAGCGCAAACCCCACATGCACTACAAACCATGGTTTTACCTTGGCGCGGCAATCAGTATGTGGATTACTTGGCAAATTGGGGCGGTAGTTGGGATGTTCGTTGGCCAGCAATTTCCGGCCAGTTGGCAACTCGATTTCACAATTCCACTGACCTTTATTGCTTTGGCTATGCCTGCGATCAAAAATCGCCGCTTGGCGGCGGTGGCCCTTTGCGCCGCGATTATGGCAGGAGCCACGGCTATGTTGCCCTATAAATTGGGCTTGGTGTTGAGTGTTTTGGTGGGGGTTGGGCTTGGTTTATACCTTGAAGGGCGGCAGGCATGATGATTTTACTGCTGATTATTGGCATGGGCTGTGTGACATTTTTGCTGCGGCTCTCGTTTATTAGCGTTGCAGGCAAAACCAGCATGCCTCAATGGTTGCAACGCTGTTTGCAATTTGTGCCAATTGCCGTGCTGATGGCAATTATTGTGCCCGATTTAATCTATCAACAGCATCGTTATCAATTGCTCAACAATAATGAGCGCTTGATTGCTGGCTTGGTCGCGGCCTTGGTTGCTTGGAAAACCAATAATGTGCTGCTGACGATTGGGACGGGCATGGGTTTGTTGTGGCTGTTGCAGAGCCTGTAGAATTTCCCTCGCTCCCTTCTCACACGATGGCGGGAGAAGGAAGTGAGGGGCTAATCAATCAGTAATTAAACATCTAAACTTCGCGCTCTTCGCGTCCTTCGTGGTTTCGCTGACTGAATCCTGCCACCTTATTTGCTAGTTTTCAGGCTCAGCGATCGGTTGGTGGTGGCAATTGGTCGCTTGTGCCCTGCATCGCGCTGACTTGCACCCAGCCAACAATATTGGAGCTACCGCGCACAAAACCCTCATACCAGCCATCACGCTGGCGAAATGGCATAAAACGTTGATCTTCTTCCAGCGTATGCAACACCCGCGCTTCGGTATCAGGCGCTGAATGCACGGTCACGTCGGCAGTTTTGGGGCGCTGAATCGCATATTCAATCACTCGCAACGCTTCTAAATCATTGGGATCGTGCAGTTCGAGGTAGCGCAGCAAGCCATTGGCGATGCTCTGAGCAATTACATCTGATTGATTGAGCATAAACGCTCGATCCGTGGGATTGGTCAAAAAGCCCATTTCAACGATCACGGCTGGGGTGGTTGGGGCGATCGCGTTGCGATGTCGTCGCCAACTAAAGGCATAGTAGCCGCGCATATTGGCGGTAATCGCCGAATCTTGAGGCATATCAGTGCCAGCGGCATATTCGCTAACTAAACTATCGAGCAATAATAAACTGGCTTCAGAGGCTCGCCAAGGAGTGGCCATTTTGAAGCCGCGACTGCTGGTGCTGGTCGAACCATCGGCATGAATCGAGATAAAAGCATCGGCTTTGTAGGCAACTGGCACGGTCGCAGGCAACAGATCGACCGTAATCCCCTCGGCCTCAAGCAAGGCTTTAACTTGCTCGGCAACTGGCAAGTTCACATCCGATTCGGTAATGCCATTGACGAATGCGCCAGTTGAGGTGCGAAATTTAGCCAAATCATCGGGTAAATCTTCGGTTTGCCAATGGCCAACTTGAATTCCGACCCGTGGTGGTTGGGGCACGGGTGTTTCAGTTGGCGGGGCTGGGGTCGCACTTGGTGCTGGAGTCGCTGTCGGCACAACCCTGGTCGGGGCGCTGGTGGCGATCGCGATTTGCTGCACTGCAGCAGGTTTGGGAGCTTCAACAAGTATAGCAGCATCGCTACAGCCTACAACGAACAAAGTGCCAACAATCAATGACCAGCGTTTCATCGGGTGGTTCCTTGTATGGATGGGGGTTGGTTGTTGGGGGTCGGGGATTGGTTATCTGTATATTGCATGAGCCATGTTTTTAACCATCATCTGCCTTAACATCTATAAAACCTTCCGAATTCCGAACCCTGATTCCCGATCCCCAATAATTAAAAGATTAACATGGCTTTGCACTTAATTGCTTGACACAAAGATTAAGGTTGAGCATATATTTGATGATAATTGGCTAAGGATTCTCCCATGCAGACAATCCAAACATTGGTGGTTGAAGATCATCCGGCATTGCGGGCGGCGATGGTTGCTGGGTTGCAGGCTACCAAAGAGATAACCGTGATCGGCGAGGCTGGTAGCGGCGAGGATGCAATTGAATGGTGTGCTCAACATACGCCGCAAGCTATTTTGATGGATGTGGCCTTGGCCAGTCAACTCAATGGCATTCAAGCAGCAGTGATTATTCGCCGTGAGCATCCGCGGATTCCGGTGGTGTTTTATTCGATCCAAGATGATGATGCCTATTATCGCGATTTCCAGCGTTCGGGCATTCTAAGCCACTATGCGTATGTGCGCAAAAGCAACTACTTACTACCAGCGATGGTTGCCCCGCTGCTGCGCGATGCCTTTCAAGGCCGAGCCTTTATCGATCCCGATATTGCTAGCCGAGTGCAAGAAGTTCGCCACCGCGATGAGCAATCGGCGCTTGATTTGCTTGAGCCAGCCGAGCGCGAAGTGATGACCTTGGTGGCCCATGGCTTTACCAATGATCAAATTGCCCAGCGCTTGGGTTTTCGTGATGCCCGCGCAGTTAGCCGCATCAATGGCCAAATTTATACAGCCTGGGGCTTGAATGAAAATACGACTGATGAAAAAGTGGCGCGTACTCGGGCAACGATTATTTTTTACGAGCGTCAACTGATTGTCTGGGATGAAGAAGGACGCGGGCGGGCCTATATGCCCGATGGTCAGTGGCAAGCACGCTGGAACGATTAAGCAAATTGCCAATTTGTTGCATATAATGTGCTATACATACGAGTTTACCCATTTGATGGGAGATTAAGATGCTTGATCAATCTGTTGTTGAAGAGCAGCCCAGCGTCGGGCAGCTTGACCGGCTGCGGGCGTATTGGGTGCGTCGCGATACGATTGTTTGGAATATTCATGCGCTCCCCAATGCTCGCTATGAGTTGCATTATTCGCTTGATGGTTCGTTGGAGCTAACGCCGCAGGGAATTCAGCATGGCATGGTTTTGCCGCTCGAACGTGATCCCTTGGGCTTAGATTCGGCGTTGGTAGCGGCTTTTCCCCATTTGCAAGGCTTGCCAGTGTTGCGCCTTGCCCCTGAACACCACGACTTGGTTGCGACAATATTGCGTGGTCAAGTGGCGGTGCAGGCCTATCACGCTGATGATCAGAGTTTGATCGATGCGACGGCGTTGCAAATTCCAGGGGTGCTTGATGATTTGTATCACTACACTGGCGAGCTTGGGGTGAGTTTCGATGAGCAGAAACGCCCGATTTTGCGCTTGTGGGCACCAACCGCTCGTTCGGTTAGCCTGTTGCTCTACGCCGATTCGGCCAAGGGAACTCGCGCAATTCGCAGTGGAATGACGTTTGACCCTCAGACTGGAGTTTGGAGCATCGTTGGCAAGCCCAGTTGGAAGAACCAGTTTTATCGATTTTTGGTCGATGTGTTTGTGCCGAGTACTGGCCAATTTGAGCAAAATAGCGTCACTGATCCCTATTCGTTGAGTTTATCGACCAATAGCCAACATTCGCAAATTGTTGATCTGCAAAGCCAACGCCTCAAACCCAAAGGTTGGAGCAAACTCGCCAAGCCAAGCCTAGCCCAACCCACCGATATTGTGCTCTACGAGCTGCATGTGCGTGATTTTTCGATCACCGATTCGAGTGTGCCAGCTGAGTTGCGTGGCACCTACAAAGCCTTTAGCCAAGTTGAATCGAATGGCATGCAACATCTGCAGCGGCTGGCTAAGGCCGGGGTGAGCCATGTGCACTTGCTGCCAGTCTTTGATATTGCCACCATTGAAGAACATCGACCTGATCGCACGCGAATTGATTTTGACTATTTAGCCAGTTTGCCTGCTGATTCGACTGAGCAGCAAGCCTATCTTTTTCCAATTCGCGATCATGATGGCTTCAATTGGGGCTATGACCCGCGCCATTACACTACGCCCGAAGGCTCGTATAGTACCGATCCCGATGGCTCAACGCGAATCTACGAGTTTCGCGAGATGGTGCAAGCGCTGAATCAGATTGGGCTGCGGGTGGTGATGGATGTGGTTTACAATCACACCCATTCGAGTGGCCAAGCCAGTTGCGCCGTGCTCGATCGAATTGTGCCAGGCTACTATCATCGCTTGGATGCTGATGGCAATGTTTGCAACAGCACCTGCTGCGCTAACACCGCCAGCGAACAGCATATGATGGAAAAATTAATGCTCGATTCGCTGCGCACATGGGCTGTCGATTATAAAGTTGATGGCTTTCGCTTCGATTTGATGGGCCATCATCTAAAACGCAATCTGTTGGCAATTCGCGCGATGCTCGATAATTTGACGTTGGCTGAGCATGGCGTTGATGGCAAAGCGATCTATTTGTATGGTGAGGGCTGGAATTTTGGTGAGGTTGCCGACGGCGCACGCGGCGAAAATGCCTCGCAACATGCCATGGCTGGCACGGGCATTGGCACCTTCAGCGATCGTTTGCGTGATGCGGCGCGGGGTGGCGGCCCATTTGTCGGTTTTCAAGTGCAGGGCTTTGCCACAGGCTTGCTTGATCGGCCTAATCTGTACGAGCAGCGGGCGTTTGTTGAGCGCCATTACCAAGTTGCCGTGCTGAGCGATGTGGTACGGCTGAGTTTGGCAGGCAATTTGGCCGAATATCCAATGCTCAGTTGCGAAGGCCAACAAACTTTGGGCGGCCACTTGTATATCAATGGCAAACCAGCAGCCTATGGTTTACGCCCTGATGATCATATTGCCTATGTTTCAGCCCACGATAATGAAACCCTGTTTGATGGAGTGCAAGTCAAAGCGCCGCCCGAATCGCCAATGGCCGAGCGGGTGCGTATGCACAATTTGGCCTTGAGTTTGGTGGCTTTAGCCCAAGGAATTCCCTTTTTTCATGCTGGCGATGAGTTGCTGCGCTCAAAATCGCTGGATCGCAATAGCTACAACTCCAGCGATTGGTTTAACCGCATCGATTGGACGGGCCAGCAGAACACTTGGGGTTCGGGCTTGCCGCCCTCGGCGGATAACCATGAACATTGGGCCACGGTTGGGCCGTTGTTAGCCAACCCTGCACTCAAGCCAACCCCTAAGGATATGGCATTCAGCTATGCCCATTTCCAAACCATGCTACAAATTCGGCGTAGCTCAGGCTTGTTTCGTTTGAACAGGGCTGAATTGATCAAACAAAAAGTCTGGTTTCCCAATACTGGGCCTGATCAAGTGGTCGGTTTGGTGCTGATGGTGCTTGATGATGGGGTTGGCGAGCAGTGTGATGCACAATTTAGCCGAATTGTGGTAGCTTTCAATGGCTCGCATCATGATTTGAGTTATAGCGATGCCAGTTTTGGTCATTACAATTTGCAACTGCACCCCTTGCTAGCAAATAGCTATGATTCAGTGCTGGCGCAGGCGAGCTTTGATCGCAATCTTGGCAGCATCAGCGTGCCGGGGTTTAGCTGTGTGGTGTGGGTCGAATATCGCTAATTAAACCAAAGGCGGCGCAACACGTTCAAACGTTGCGCCGCCTTTTTGATTTAATTCAGATTAATTTGTGGCATCAAGCTCGGTTTTAAGCGCTTCTTCGACGACTTGCGGGTTGGCTTGGCCTTTGGTTGCCCGCATCACCTGACCAACCAAGAACTTGATCGCTGGCAATTTGCCACTCTTGTAATCAGCAACCACTTTGGGATTAGCGGCGATCGCCTCGCGGGCAGCTTCGACCAAAACGCTGCTATCGCTAATTTGGCGCAAGCCTTTGGCGTTGATGATCGCAGTTGGGGTTTCGCCAGTCCGATACATTTCCTCAAAGACTTGCTTGGCGACGGTGCTGCCGATTTCGCCTTTAGCAACCACGTCGATCAAGCTGGTGAGGTTGGCAGGCGTAACTCGTGTTGCCACAGCACTGAGCGTTTCATCGCCATCTTTGATCAAACGGAATAACTCGCCAGTGATCCAGTTGGCGACTGGCTTGGCGTTGGCAGCGCCAGCAGCGGCAACAACCGCTTCGAAATAATCGGCGGTTTCGCGTTCGCCGCTCAACAAGGCGGCATCCTGCTTGGATAAGCCAAATTCGCTGAGATAGCGGGCAAATTTAGCATCAGGCAGTTCGGGCAACTCAGCGCGACGCTCGGCGACCCATTCGCGGCTCAATTCCAGCGGCGGCAAATCTGGCTCGGGGAAGTAGCGATAGTCGTGGGCGTGTTCCTTGGAGCGTTGGCTCAAGGTGATCCCTGCGGCATCGTCCCAACCACGAGTTTCTTGAATAACCGTGCCGCCGGCGCGAATCAGCTTTTCTTGGCGTTCCAATTCGTAAACCAAAGCCCGCTCAAGGTTGCGGAACGAGTTCATATTTTTGATCTCGACCTTGGTGCCAAATTCCTTTTGGCCTTCAGGCCGAATTGAAACGTTGGCATCAACCCGTAATGCGCCTTCTTCGAGGTTGCCGCTGTTGACCCCCAAAAAGACCAAAATTTGGCGTAATTTGGTAGCATACAAGCGGGCTTCTTCGGGCGTGGTCATATCTGGTTCGCTGACAATTTCGAGCAATGGCACGCCAGAGCGATTGTAATCGACCAGCGAATGAGTTTCATCGCCATGTTGCAACATGCCCGTATCTTCTTCGAGGTGGGCACGGGTGATGCCAACCCGCTTGGTTTCGCCATTGCCAAGGGTAATTTCTAGCTCACCATTGATACAAATTGGCTTATCGTACATAGTAATTTGCCAAGCCTTGGGCAAATCGGGGTAGGTATACGATTTACGCGAAAACTCGCAATACTCAGGGATTTCGCAATTGAGCGCCAAACCAAGCAGCGCAGCTTTGCGAATTGCTTCTTGATTGACCACTGGCAAGGTGCCAGGTAGGCCAATGCTGACTTCATCGATACAGCTATTGGCGGGAGCGCTGGCATAGGCCGCGTTACAACCGCTGAACATTTTCGATTTGGTAAGAATTTGGGCATGCACTTCTAGCCCAATCGTGGCAGTATATTTCATAGCAACTCCGAGGCAACAGCACAATCTCCCGCTGATTGTGCCCGATCATGGCTGATTATGCAAGCTGTTATAGCGTTGCTAGGTGTTGCATCGCTGTATATTCTTGTTCGGCGATTTGGTTCATCAGCCGACTAGCCTGTTGAATTGCCCCAAGATTGTGCTGTTTGCCCGCTTGATCGAGCAAATTTGCAACTTCATGCCAGTTCTCGCTAATCGTGGTGAAGCTTGATTCAGCTTGACGTAACTGTGAGGCAACGATGATTGTGCTGGCCTCGGCCAAAAAATCACGATACAGCTTGCGAAACAGCGAGCCGCCCGTTCCGGCTCGTTCCATCAACAGGGCTGTGGTGCAAAAATCATACTCAATATTGGCGCTTGATTCAAACCATGGCTGTAAGGCGGCGCTCGCTTTACGAATGCCTTTGTAGCTTACGTTGGTAATTGGCGGGTTGAGATACGCTTGGGCATTATTGATGATTGCTTGACGCACTGCTTGAGCCAAATCATAACTGCCCTGGGGTTTTAGGGTATAAGCCATGCTTTTTGAGGCCATCGAGCCTTTGGCTGCCCGCGCTTGGGCCAAACTTTCTAACGATGTTTGCACCGTGCTACCCTGTTGCTGGGTATCAACTAAATAAGCTTGATCGTGATCATAGCCGTAGATCGCCACATAATGGCCAGCAAAATGAATTGGATTGCTAAAATATTCGAGATAGAAGCAATCGAGTTTCAAGCCAACGACCTGGCCTTGATCAAGCCCATTTTTGACGATCGCCCAAGCTTTGGCTGGCGAGCTGGTTTCTTGGCGTTCAAGCTTGAGGTTGAGTCGTTTGGCAAGGGTTTCGGTTAGTTGATCAGGCTTGACTCGTCCGCCGATAAAGGGCATCGGCATTGATTTCATGTGCCAAAAGATGAAACTTAGGCCTTCGCCCAGTCCAAACAGCAACGGCTCAGAAAGCTCGATGCCTTGTTGATAGAGCAAGGTTCCAGTGGTGGTCGTTTCACAATGTTGGCCGATAAATGGTTTGATTGCCAGCATAAATCCTCATTATTTTTAGAGTTTACGGGTTATTAGGGTATTTGTAGATTTATTGTGATCACCACCCTTCCGTCCCGCCTCAAGGCGGGAGACGCATGGGGCTTTAATCCCCCTGCACCCCCTCAAGCACAATTAGGGTCGTCATCCATCCACCGATGAACCAGCCTATCTGTGGTTCGCAGCAGAAACCTACCCTTGAAAGCTCTCCCGCAGTGGGAGAGTGGTTGGGGTGAGGGGGATTCCTAGGCGGCTTTGCCAAGCATACTACCTAATTCACGCAGTTTTTGCGGCGTAAATAGGCCAAGATTGGGTACGTACTGGGCTGTGCCTTCGCGCCAACCACGCAGCGCTAAGCCAATTTCAACAGGATTACGGCATTCCAAAATTTCTAAAAGCTCGGTTTCGGCTACAAATCCTGCTTGATCGAAGCGCAATGCTAGGCGACTCCAGCGATCTAATGGGGCTTGAACTGGAGCAAGTTGTTCGAGTTGGGCGAGCACCATCAGCATATCAGGCGTGGTTTGATAGATTACTTTGGCAATCTGGCAATTGCGCAAGAGGTTTTGATAGCTCTTGGCAATCACAACCAAAACCTTTGGTTGACCAACCAAGCGTTGCGCCAAACTCGCTGCCATCGCTTCGGTCGCAGGCACAAAGATCGGAATGCGTTCGCTACCGCGTTGGGCAATGAAATCGGGCACAAGTAGCCGATGAGCCAAACTAAATGGCACAGGATCACGCCGAATTCGCCAGCCTGCATTTTGGCCTTTGCTAACCAAGCGGCTCCAGGCTTGGCTAAATTGCTGTTCAAGCGTGGTTTCCCAGCTATCGCCGAGATTGTCTGGTTGCTGACGAGCAGTGCCACCAAGCACCGTCAACTCGCGCTTGGCCAGTTTGATTAGGCTATTTTTACCCTGCATATGCACCTGAATCAGGCCTTCGCTGGCCGCATTGGGATGCGCCGCCAGTAAACGCAAGGCACAACGGGCAATTCGGCGGCCTGTGCGCGTCCAATTGCCCAGGGCATCTTTGGCTCCATGTAAAGTCAGAGTTACAAATGTCGCCATGCAGTCTTCTGGTTCGCTTAATTCGTAGCGCAGGTTATAGCGTTGGGCTAAATTATGGGCTGAAACGGCCAAAGCATTAATATCGCCATCAAGCCGTAGTTGTAACGAACGACAGTTGCGCAAGCCAGTTTCGAGCGAATGAAAATTGTATAAAGCCACGATCGCGCTTGGTTCTGGGCGTTCGGCGCTGCGCACCAACAAGGCCTCTTGCTCATCATCAAGGTAGAGCAACCGCTCAAATTGGCTGGGTGTTAATCCTAATTCAGCGGCTAGTTGGCTTACCGCAGGCCAACGTTCGCTTGGCAAAATGAAGCCATGGGTTTGATTGGCATGGGCATATAGCAAGGCCCGAAAATCGGCTGAATTGCGTAAGCCGCGTTCAACCAATTGGGCGCACGTTGTTTGATCGAGCACTTCGGCCAATTGCGGCTGATGCCAGCGATAGGTTTGGCTTAAACAGGCTACTAAGCCGCGTGCCAACTTGGGATCGCCAAAAAACTCCAGCAAGGTGGCGGCTTCAAATTCACGCCGCGCACGGCCAAGCATCTGCTCATAATAGCCAATCGCATAATCAATCGCTGCCAAATAGCGATCATCACGCAATTGATGCGGATAGAGTTGACGGCCAAGCTCACCGCTGCGGCTCGTATATTTGAAATCGGCTGGTGTAAATGACATAATGATTCCGATACTCTAAAGATTCAGCGAATGATCCACGAAGGACACGAAGCGCACGAAGATACGTTTTTAGCCACAGATTACACAGATTGTTTTGATTATGCTGTTATGCTCAACACCTAGGTTTATGCCAAGCGTTATGTTCTATGTTCAATGCTCTTTGTTCTACTTCGCCTGCTGATTATGGGCGGCCACGGCTTTTTTACGGCGGCGGGCAGTTTGAACTTCGCTGGTATTGCGCGTGACCAACTCGTAAAGCAAGGCTTCATCGGGCTTTTTGCGCAGCACCCGCCCTAAACGCTGAATATATTCGCGGGCCGTGGCTGAACCACTGACCACAATCGCGACATTGGCATCGGGTACATCAACGCCCTCGTTCAGCACCCGCCCCGTGACCAACTTAGAATAGCGTCCAGACCGAAAGCCATCCAAAATCGATTTACGTTCATCAGCCGCCGTGCGATAGGTAATGCTGGGTATGGCAAACTGACGACTGATCGTATTGACCAAGGCGTTGTATTCGGAAAAGATGATGATTTTATCCTTGGGATGTTGGCTGAGTAGTTGGCCAACATGCTCAAGCTTTTTCTCGGCATTGAGCGCAATCATTCGGGCTTGATGCTGGGCTTGGAGTGCATTGCGAGCTTGGGGATCGCTGCCAGAGCGGCGAATGAGTTCGCCGAAGAAATCGCCCCCACTAGCCAATTTATGCCGATGTTTGGCCAAAAACCAGCGCCATGTTGTCATCAAAGTTTCGTAGCGCACTAACTCTTCGGCAGTTAGATCAACCAAAATGCGTTTTTCGCGAAACTTGGCGATATGGCCTTCTTCGGCTAAATCGGCTGGCGCACGTTGATAAACCACTTTGCCGACTAAGCGATCAAGAGCGGTATGCGAGCCATCGCTGCGTTCGGGCGTGGCGGTTAAGCCCAAGCGATAGGGCGTGCGGCTGCGTAGGGCAATCGTGCTATAGGCTGGTGAAGGCAAATGATGCACTTCATCACAAATCAGCAAGCCCAAATTTTCAAGTGGCGCATCGGGCATGGCCGCCGAAGCATAGGTGATTACGGTGATTGGTCGCCATTCACGCTGGCCATCGCCGACCACGCCGACCAATGTTGGATCGAGCGCGAGGGTTTGGACCACGGTATCGCGCCATTGATAGAGCAATTCGATGGTTGGCACGACAATCAGCGTGCGCAGCCCAAGCTTGGCAATTGCCAACATCGCTGTAATCGTTTTGCCTGCTCCAGTTGGTAGCACAATCACCCCACGTCCTTCGTTGGCTGTCCAAGCAGCGACGGCCTCGGTTTGATAGGGACGCGGGGCGAATTGCAATTTGGCTTTGAATCCGCCTTGTAAACGGACATCAACTTCTGGTAAATCCTCGTCGGGTTCATCAAGCAGGCTTGCATCGAGCAAACTTGCCTCGTCGAGCAGCCATTGTTCTTGCTCTGGCTGCTCGGCTTGGGTGGCAGGTCGGGTCATGCATCCTCCTAGGCGGCTTTTTGCCCATACTCCCATAAAGTTGGTTGGGTATAGATGACGTTGCTTTTGCGGGCGCTGTGAGCAGCATTGGCTGGCGGTGGCGGATCATCGGGAAACATATTCGAGACGATCAGATCGGCGCGTTGTGGCCCAACCCCCCAGATCGCGGTCAAGCGTTGGTAGGCAGCTTCACGCAGCAAGGTTGCCAGCTCGACATCGCCTAGCTCTTGGCTAATGCGTTCGGCCAAAATTGGCCCAATGCCCGCAATTTTCAGCAAGCGTTGTTGGCTGGGTGGCAGCAAGGCACACAAATCGTCGTAAAAATCGAGCTGGCCTTGGGCGGCTAGCACAGTGATTTTGCGCGTGAGGCTGGCCCCAAGCTTGTTGATGCCTAAGGCTTTGCCAGCTAAGGCGCGTTCGGTGAGGGAATGGCGCAGGCGGAGAATTGCGCGGGCTACTTCGCGATAGCGCCGCACCCGATAGGGATTGGCGTTTTGGCGCTTCAGCAGCGTGGCAATGTTAAACAGAATTTGGGCAATTGCGCGATTGTTCATGGCTATCACCAAAGCTTTCTACTGGTTCAAACGTACTGTGTCTGTGATGAAACATCTGTGCTAATTATACTACATTTAAGCTAAATCGCAAGCGTGATTATGTTGATTTGGGCGTTTCATTGAGTTTGTTAACCTAGCCAAATGATAGCATTTGGTTGTGTCAAAAACGATCACACATTGATTTTGGTCTGAATGTGAATCTGTAAATCGCTGGCGTTAATGCCATTAAATAGCTGGCGTGGAATTGTCACTGCGGCATAGCCAGTTGCATCGAAACGCCGTTCAATCGCAAAATTGGGCGTGGCAATATTGACCGTTTGGGCATAGGCCGCCTCGCAATGAATCACCAAAGCCCAATCGCCGTTGGCAAGCTCTTGAGCTTCGAGATCGTAGAGATAATCCGGCATTGCTGGTTCCTTTCATGAATTTGGTTCATTTTTTGCAACGCCGCCGATTGTACCAGAATTTGCTGGATTGATTTATTTGCCCATCCTTTCATTCCTCTGCTGGAGGGAAATACAATTTTCCCCATGCGCATCAAGCTTAAATGGAAAGGACGCTCTTCTGGCATCATGACATTGCAACACACCATGAATCCGAGGAGCATCCGATGGACATCATACCGCAGATCCGCGATGCCATGCACACCCTGTTGAGCACCACGACCGAGGCAATTGCTGCCGCTCAGCAGTATGTCAAACGCCCTGACCGTGCCAAGTTTACCCCAAGTACGCTCGTTCAAACCCTCGTCTATGGGTGGCTCGCCCAACCGATGGCCACCGTTGAGCAGCTGGCCCAGATGGCCGGGCGGATCGGGGTCGATGTCTCACCCCAAGCGATTGATCAACGCTTTACGCTGGCCACTGCTGACCTGCTCCGCCAGCTCGTCCTTGCCAGCATCCAGCCCGTCATCGCCGCCAATCCCGTGGCCCTGCCCATCCTTCAGCGCTTCGCCAGCGTGCGCGTCCATGACAGCACATCCATTGGCTTGCCCGATGCCCTGACCAGCACGTGGCGCGGCTGTGGGAATGCAACGACGGGTGGCGGAGCCACGCTCAAATGTGGCGTGCAACTCGATGTCCTGACGGGTACGATCACGGCACTCGATCTGGTCAACGGACGGGCTGCGGATCGGGCGCTCCCGCTCCAGCAGCAGGATCTGCCGCCGGGGAGTTTACTGCTCGCCGATCGCGGGTTTTACCATCTGGAGCGCTTACGCCAGCACGATCAGCACGAGGTCTTCTGGATCACCCGCCTGCCCAGCAACGCCGTCGTGGCCTATCCGGGGCACGCCGCGCAGCCGTTGGCCACGTTTATCCGCGAGCTTGGTCCGGTAACCACGTGGGATTGCGCGATCGTCGTTGGCAAGGAGCGGCACGTCCATGGTCGTTTGATCGTCACGCGGGTGACGCAGGCGGTTGCCGATCAGCGGCGGGCACGCATTCGCCAGCATGCCCAGCACCAACATCGCATGCCATCGGCGGCGGCCTTGGCGCTCGCAGACTGGAATGTGGTCATCACGAATGCGCCGCGCACGCTGCTCAGTCCGACCGAGATCTGGGCGTTGGTGCGGGTACGCTGGCAGATTGAACTGCTGTTTAAGCTGTGGAAAAGCCATGCCCGCCTTGATGACTGGCGCACGGCCAATCCGGCACGGGTGCTGTGTGAAATCTATGCCAAATTGATTGGGCTGGTGTTCCAGCAATGGCTGCTGGCCGCGAGCAGTTGGCATGACCCGGAGCGGAGTTTATTCAAAGCCGCGCCGATTGTCGCGGGGATGGCGGGGGAACTGGCCAGCACGCAGGCTGATCCGCCGCAGTTTTTGCGGGTGCTGACACGGCTCGCAGCCTTGATTCAGCGCTGGGCGACGACGAACAAGCGGCATCAGCCACCGACCACGGCCCAGCGTTTACGGGCATTAACGGCAGCATGAACAATAAGCTTGATGCGCATGAGGGAAATACAATTTTCCCCTTCGTAGTTGCCTTGCGCTAACTCCTGATCCCTTGTTCGCCTTCATTTCGTGGTTAATGCCAAGGTTTTGGAGTGAGCGTTTAATTGATCAATGCCCCTAAATTGAGCAAGCTGGCCTGCTCGGCTGCATTTAAACCAGTGGCTTGGTTGATGATTAGCCCTTGATAGGGGCGATCGCTGTGCAGCTTTTTGAGCAATTTGCCACTTGCAAGTTGCCAGATGGCGATGGCCCCTTGTTGGTCGCCAGTAATCAACATTTGGCCATCGCTGCTGAGACAGATGCTATCGACGGCTGCTTGATGCTCAAACCGTTGAACCAATTGTTGGTTTTGCCAATCCCAAATCAGGGCTAGCGAGCCAGCCGCAATCACAATCCAGCGCCCATCAGCCGACCATTGCACCGCTTTGAGCAAGCCAGGTTTATGCAAGAGCACGATTTCATAGCATTGGTTGCTCAGATCCCAAATACGTACCTGTTGATCAGCTCCAGCACTGACCAAATGGCGTTGATCAGGGCTGAAGGCTAGGCTGATAATGCCGGCACTATGCCCCGCCAACAAGCTTAAACAACTATGTTCAGCTACACCCCAAATCCGAATCGTGCGATCAGCGCTGCCAGTTGCCAATAAACTCCCGTTCTGGCTCCAAGCGAGGGTGGTAACTAAATCATCGTGACAGCCAAAGACCTGGACAATCTGGCCATGAGGCATCGACCAAACATGAACGGTATGATCTTCGCTGCAACTTGCCAACATACTGCCATCAGGTCGAAAGGCGATCGCCCGAATCAAAGCTTGGTGACCAGTTAACATCATTGCCAATTGCAAGCGTTGGCAATCCCAGAGTTGAATTACTTGCTCTTGGCTGATTGCCAGTAGTTGGCTGGCTTGATGATAGGCCAATTCACGACCATTGTTGGTTGCTTGTGGTAAGTTCAGGCGATAGAATGGCTCAGCTAGTTGCCATAATGTGACGGCTTGAGCCTCACCAGCGTTAAATAATAAATCAGCGTTGTTGCTCAGCGCCAAACTGCGCACGCCACCGCGATAGCCTTGGAGTGTATGCAGCAAGCGGCCACTAGCTTGTTCCCAGATGCGCAAACTTTGATCGCTACTGACCGAGTAGAGCCGCGAACCATCGCGATTGTAGTGCAAAGCCCTTACCCAATGGGCATGGCCGTAGAGCATATGCGTCAGGTGAGCAGTTTCTACCTGCCAGATCCGAATACATTGATCAAGCCCAGCGGTAGCGAGATTAGCTCCATCCGGGCTAAATTGCAGATCAAACACGCGATCTTCGTTGGGCAAACTGGTGATTAACTGATTGGTTTGTAAATCCCACAAGTAGACATCGCCATCTAGCCCAGTGCCCGCTAAAATCGTTGGATTAGGGCTAAACGCTAGAATTTCGATTGGCTCGTGATGGGTCGTGATGGTGCTTTGATAGCTTAACTGTGGCCCATGCCAAAGTTTAATCTGGCGATCAAGCCCTGCCGTTGCTAAGTATTGACCATTGGCACTTAGCCCGATGCTACTTAGGCCATCGACATGCGCATTAAAATTATGCAAACACTTGCCGCTGAGCCGATCCCACAGGCGAACCTCGCCATCAAGGCTAGCGCTGATTAATTGTTGGCTTTGGGGCGCAATCGCCACGCCAATTACTGGTCGCGTATGGCCTGCTAAAATACGCGGATTTTGGCCTTGACTGGTCTCCCATTGCCGAATGATCCCATCGTTGCCAGCGCTAATCAGATAGCGCCCATCGCCACTAAAACAGATTGCCCGAATGCCATCGTGGTTGCTGGGTACTTGCCAAAGTTTTTTCAGGTCTAAGTTTTGCCAAACAATCAATTGATCATCAGCGGTTGCGGCGGCCAAAAAACGATCAGCCGGATCGCGGGCGAGGGCAATCAACGCGCCAAACTGTTCGCTAAACACACTGCGCGAAAGGTCGCTATGGCTCAAATCAAGCTGTTTGGGAGCAAGACCACGCAGGTTGGCGTGCCACAGCGGTTTATGCCGAAAATCAAATTGGCTCAAATCGGCCTTGAGTTCAACCAATAAATTAAAAATATTGCCTGGCGCATAGCCCATTTCCAAGGCGCTCAAGGGCTGCATGGTTTGCAATAATTGGCGCAGGCTTGCTAGCAAACGCTCTTGACCAAGCTCAACGAAAATCCGGTGTAACAATGGCCGTAAAATTGCCCGACTTTGATGCTCGCGAATGCTATCCAGGCTGTTGGCTTTGATCAAGGCATGGCGATAGAGCAAACCCTGCGTGCCATCAATTAATTCTTGGGCAATTTGGTCGATCAAACGGTCGGTTGTATATTCGAGCACCACATTATGCAACATAAACCCATCTTGATGCCGCTCCACCAACGAACGGCGCAGCAACGATTCAAGGGTTTCGAGTAGCATATGTTGATATTTTGAACGCACCAAATCATGCTTAAGCTCGGCCAATTTGACCGTGTGGCGTTCGATTGCGAGCCAATACAATAATTCTTGCTCTTGGTCGGATAAACGTTCGAATTGCTGAGCCAAAATTGTGCGTACATCGCCAAAAATTAATTCTTCGTGCTGCAAAAATTCAGCAATTTGGCCAAAAAACATGGTTTTGATCACTTGAGCAACCAATTTTAAGGCCAAGGGATTGCCAGTATAGTGCTTGATGAGTTCCTGCCACAGTTGCGGTGTGCCATATAACGCCTGATTATCGAGCAACATTTGGGCATCATCGCGCATGAGTCCCGTCAAAACCATCGAACGGGTGTGCACACCTTCGAGTCGATTGAATTCATAGGGTTTTTCGCGACTGGTCAGAATCAAACAGCTTTCGTGAGAACGCTCGCTGATTGCTTGAAACAGTTGAGCATATTGCTCATAGCCCTCGCGATAGCGCCCAGCCGGATATTGCGGCTGCAAAATCGCCTCGATATTGTCGAGAATTAACAAGCAGCGAGTGGTACGCAAATAATCGATCAAGACACTTAGGCGTTGCTCAAATTGGCTCGGATAGGCCGAATTAGGACTGGGCATAATTCGATGCAAACATTCCAACAGAAAATCATTGGCCTGTTGGCCTTGTTGCAGCGAACGCCAGACGATCACCTTAAAATCATCTTGAGCTTGTTGGGCAACGCGGGTGGCAAGGCTGGTTTTGCCCATTCCACCCAACCCGATAATTGCCACCAAACGGCAACGATCAAGTTGCAACCACTTAACTAAGGTGGCAGTTTCATCCTCGCGACCGACAAAATTCTGTACATCGGGCGCATCGCCCCAATCGTGCAAAACGCCCATCAACGGGCCTGTTTTAGCCTGCTCCTGTTTTTGCTGCTGCACTTCGGCCAAGTAGGCTGTGGCCAAATTGGTTAACGCAGGCCAGGTTGCCAGCGGCGTGTGGTCAATCGCATACTCAGTTAATGCATATTGAATCGTGGCCAATAATTGCTGCTCAGCCAACCCTCGCTGGTAGGGCGGCAGATCCAACTGCTCGATCACCAACTGCGCGAGGGCGGCGATATAGCCCAGCGGACATAAAATTTGGTCATTTTCATAGCGCATAATTGTGGTATGCGCCAAGCCAAAATGGCGGGCGGCCCGATTTTTTGAACGAAAAACCCATGAACGCAGATCGCCGAGAAATGCGCCAAGCCCTTCGGTTGCATGAAAAACAGGCAACGATAAAACAACGTTTGTCATGACAAACCCCATGATGCGCCGGAAAAATATCAAGTTCGGTACGAACGAATTATGCCTGAATCATAGAGGCAAGCCCGTAGAACTTCAAGAGCTACGAAGATAGTGCCAAAGTACTATTTTTAACCGTGGTTTAATGGATAAAGGCAAAATAAGAACATAGAACATAGAACACAGAACATAGGGGTTCCAGAAGTCAAAAGGCAGAAGGCAGAAGGCAAAAGAAGAGTATAGAACAAAGAGAATGCAAGGTTTAGCTATGAGCTTTGGGCTGGGAGAACATAATCGTGAAAATCTGTGCCAATCTGTGGCTGAAAATGCGTGTTCGTGCGATGCAATAATCCCTCCCATGAATATTTGGCTAAAAATTGCTAGCAAAAGATTTAGACACTAGCAACAAGATTTGATACTATCTCATTTAGCGATCAATCACTGCCTGTACGCAGCCATATGTCAACTTGAGAGTTTTCGATAACAGTGTACAATTGGGGTGATAGCGAACCAGTAACTCCCCCAACTCCAAGTTCATGCCACCACGAGATTGCGCGTGGGCGGTTTGAGTGGAGTTGACTCTGATTTAGTAGTATTGGAAAGGCCAATCGTTCGACTTGGTGGCGGATGTTCGCGGTGCCAACGACGATTTGGAGAACACGGTCTTAGCAAGGAGGCATGGATGCCCAATCGTTCGCCTGCCAAGGCTCTGCTGCGCCCTACGGCAACCCTGTTGCTTGGAAGCGTTGTACTGGCAGCGTGCGGTCAAAAGACCCCTCAAACGACCCTGAACCCAGCAAGCGAGAGCACCCGCGCAATTTACAATCTCTCGGAATTGTTGTTTTGGTTGGGCGTTGTGGTCTTTTTGATCGTACAAACCTGGTTGATCGTTTCGATCATCAAGTATCGGCAAAAGGATAGTTCGCAGGTTCCCACACAGATTCATGGCAATACGAAGGTTGAAATTGCTTGGACAATCGTGCCAGCAATTATTGCGATTGTCATTTTCGTCTTTACCTTCGACACGATTCGCAAAATCGAGTTTATGCCCGACGAAGCCGCTGGCAATACCTTAAACGTTAAGGTGATTGGCCATCAGTGGTGGTGGGAGTTCCAGTATCCTGATATTAAGGATGCGAGCGGTAAGCCTTTGGTCACTGCCAACGAGCTATGGATTCCATCAGGAAGCTATATCGACGTGAAAATGACCTCGGTTGACGTAATCCACGACTTCTGGATTCCTGGTTTGGCTGGTAAGCGCGACGTGATGCCCAATCGCGAGAGCGGCTTGTGGTTTAAAGCCGATGATGTGGCCGATGGCGCACCAGGTGTATTTTGGGGCCAATGTGCCGAGTATTGTGGTGGCCAACACGCCTACATGAAAATGCGTGTGGTTGTGGCCAGCCCTGCCGACTTCCAAAAATGGTCAACTGAGCAAAGCCAAGTGGCGGTTAACACCAGCTTGCCCGAATCGTTTACCAAAAATTGTATCGGTTGTCACGTAGTGCGTGGCACCAACGCCGCTGGCATTACTGGCCCCGATTTGACCCACTTCGGAGGCCGCATGACGATTGCCGCTGGCACCGTCGATAACACCCGCGAACATCTCTATGCCTGGTTAGACGACCCTGATGCAGTCAAACGTGGCAACATTATGACCACCGCGATCAAGGCCGATACCCTGACCGAAGCAGAAATTACTGAGTTAGTCGATTATCTGGAAAGCCTCAATCCTGGCACCAGTGTTAAAGGTCAGCAGTAGGAGGGCCGTATGGCAACTGACGTAAGTACCCTCCATCACGCCCCAGCTAAGCAACGGCGGGGTTGGTTGGAATGGATCACCACTGTCGATCATAAAAAAATTGGCATCATGTATGCTGTGACTGCCTTTTTGTTCTTTGTGATCGGTGGGCTTGAGGCGTTGCTCATCCGTTTGCAGCTTGGTACGCCCCAAAATACGCTGCTGACACCCGAAGCTTATAACCAAGTCTTTACGATGCACGGCACAACCATGGTGTTTATGGCGATTATGCCTGTCAACGCTGGGTTTATGAACTATTTTGTGCCCTTGATGATTGGCGCAGGCGATATGGCCTACCCGCGGATGAACGCCATGAGCTATTGGCTCTTGTTGTTCGGCGGTGTGGTCATGTATTCCAGTTTTGTGTTCGGCGGCGGTGCTCCCGATGCTGGCTGGTTTGCTTATGCTCCACTCACCTCAACCACCTACTCGGTTACCCGAGGGATGGATTATTGGGTGCTGGGCTTGCAGCTGCTGGGGGTTTCCTCGCTGGCTGGCTCGGTCAACATCATCGTAACGATTATCAGGCTACGGGCACCAGGCATGCGCTTTAATCGGATGCCTCTGTTCGTTTGGATGAGCTTCGTTACCTCATTCTTGTTGATTTTTGCCTTGCCAAGCATCACGGTTGGGATCACCTTGCTGTTCTTCGACCGCAACTTTGGTACCAACTTCTTCTTGCCTGCTGCTGGTGGCGACCCACTTTTGTGGCAACACTTGTTCTGGTTCTTCGGTCACCCCGAAGTGTACATTATGATTCTGCCCGCATTCGGTGTGGTTTCAGAAATGTTGCCAGTTTTCTCACGCAAGCCAATTTTCGGTTACGAGTTTGTGGCCTACTCTGGGGTTGCAATCGGCGTGTTGGGCTTCACCGTGTGGGCACACCACATGTTTGCCACCAACTTGGGCGTGATTGCCGACACCTTCTTTGCTGCTGCTTCGATGTTGATTTCAGTTCCGACTGGGGTCAAAATCTTCAACTGGCTAGCAACCTTGTGGCGCGGTGAGTTACGCTTCAAAACCCCAATGCTGTTCAGCCTTGGCTTTATCGCCATGTTCGTGATCGGCGGGATTTCCGGGGTTTCGTTGGCGGCTGCACCATTCGACTTGCAAGTTACCGATAGCTACTTTGTGGTTGCTCACTTCCACTATGTGCTATTTGGTGGCGCTGTCTTTGCCTTGTTTGGTGCATCATACTATTGGTTCCCCAAAATTACTGGCAAGATGATGAGCGAACGCATCGGCAAATGGCACTTCTGGATTTTGATGCTGGGCTTTAATTTGACCTTCTTCCCGCAACATATGCTTGGGTTGCAAGGTATGCCACGGCGGGTCTGGACGTATCAACAAAACCAAGGCTGGGATTTCTACAACTTGCTTTCAACGATTGGGGCATTTTGTATCGCCTTGGGCACGTTGGTCTTTATCGTCAACTTTATCATCAGCTTGCGCAAAGGCGCTCCTGCGGGCAACGACCCATGGGATGCCGCAACCCTGGAATGGGCGACCACCTCGCCACCACCAGCCCACAACTTCGATGTGGAATACATTGTGCATAGCCGTCGCCCCTTGTGGGATAACAAATATAGCGGCGAAGGTCGGGGCATGACGATCAATTACGATTTCCATCCCCACTTGCCACCGCCATCGTTTGCCCCAATCATCTTCTCGTTTGGCTTGTTTGTGCTGGCCTATGGCATGCTCAACCTCGCCTCTGCGCCATTGATTGGGATTCCATTGATCTTGGTGGCCTTGGCAATTGCCTTCGTTGGCATGAACCGCTGGGTCGGCGAAATTGCCCAAGATCCGGTGCTGTAAACAACCTTGCTCGGTGTCGATTCCATGATCGGCATCGAGCCCAGTTATTTGGGAGAATCTATGGCACAGGCAGTCGTGCGCGATATCGATAAAAATGATCCTGGGCGTGGCCTCGATTTACGCAAGCTAGGCATGTGGACGTTCCTTGGCTCGGAAGTCTTTTTCTTCGGAGCTTTGGTTGTTACTCACCTCTCAATGCGTGGGGTTGTAGCACCATCATCAAGCAAAGCCAACCTTGATGTTCAGGGCGTTCGTAATATGTTTGGCGATAATGTCCTGACCTCAATTCTAGCCTTCATCTTGTTGACCAGTAGTTTGACAATGGTGTTGGCGCTTGATGGGGTTAAAACCAACAATCAAAAGCGCTTCCGCTTCTGGTTGGGGGCAACCATCGCCTGTGGTTTGGTCTTCTTGGGTGGTCAAGTTTACGAGTTCTATCACATTGTTCACGAATATAATGTAACCATTAAAAATATGATGTTTGGCTCGACCTTCTTTTTTGTAACCGGCTTCCACGGAACCCACGTTGCAGTTGGGGTGGTTTGGCTCACATCATTATTGGTTTCGGCAATTCGCCACCCTGAGCGCTACAATGCTGGCAATTATATGGCTGTCGAGCTAGGCGGCTTGTACTGGCACTTTGTGGACTTAGTGTGGGTCTTGATCTTTACGGTGATCTATCTGATCTAACCATTATTTATCCAAGGAGTACATAATGGCCCACGGTCATGATGAACACGCCCCAACCGAACACGAAGCCCATCACAGCCATGCTAAGTTGTATGTGATCATTTTCTTTGTCTTGTTGGTGATGACAGGGATTGAAATTGCCCTGCCGATCATCAACAAAGCTGAGATTATGGCCAAACAATTAGAAGTCGCCTTGTTGCTTGGATTGATGACAATCAAAGGCGCAATTGTAATGATGTTCTATATGCACCTTAAAGGCGATCGCCGCATGTTTGGGACGCTGTTTGTCTTCCCAATTGTGTGTGTGCTGTTGATGATGCTGGGCTTCTTTGCCCTGTTCCAACCAGAATTATGGTAAACAAATGAATGACTGGACGCTTGATTGGCCGCTGCTTTTTGGCTTAATCGCCGCAACAGTTGGCTATCTCTGGGCTGTTGGCCCAGGTCGCAAGCGCCTAGGCGGGCCAGCAGCCTTCCCAGTCGGGAAGGCTGTTGCCTTCTTAAGCGGCTTGTTAGCCCTTGGTTTGTCGATCATGTCACCAATTGGCATTTGGGCTGATCGCTATCTTTTTACGATGCACATGGTTCAACATATGATTTTGACCATGTTTTGTGCCCCCATGTTGTTAATTGGCATCCCTGAGTGGCTGCTGCGGCCATTGGTGCAATTGCCATGGGTCTATACCATTCTGCGTTTTGCTGTTAACCCAATCGTGGCGTTTAGTGCCTTTAATATTTCCTTCAATGGCTGGCACTTTCCCCAATTCTACGATTTGGCTTTGCGCAACGAGTTGGTGCATATTCTCGAACATCAAATGATGATGGGTAGCGCAATTTTGTTGTGGGCACCATCGCTGATTCCGTTGCCCGAATTACGCTCATCGTATCCAGTGCAAATGCTCTATTACTTTGTGAATTCAATTATCCCAACGATTTTGGGCGCGTTGATCACCTTTGCTGATAGTGTGTTGTACCCAACCTACGAGCTAGCGCCACGAATTTGGGGCATCAGCGCGATTGCCGATCAACAAATTGGCGCGTTGATTATGTGGATTCCTGGTGGCTCGATTTTTATCCTTGCCATTACCATCGCGTTCTTCAAATGGATGAACCGCGAGGATGAAGAGCAAAGCCTGCCGAGCATTGCCGACCAAAAAGCGGCTGCTCGCCAGTAAACCATAAGTATTCAAGACGCATTGGGTTGCAATGCGTCTTTCTATTTTAGGCCTGTTTGTGTGCCCGAATCAAGCACGATGTAAAGCGTTCAGCCAATTGCTGGCCTTGCAGATCGCTTAATCCTGCCAATTCCTCAGGCAACTTGCCGCCGATATCCGCTAAACTATAGCGATGGGTCACCTCGAAACTAATCTGTTGAAAGCCTGCTTGCTCTAAGAATTGTTGATATTGCTCACGAGTTGGCGCACCGGCAACACAACCAGCCCAGTTCATGGCTGCGCGTAAATTGGCTTCAGGCAAGGGAAAATCAGCCAAACTCCCATCGATCACAATATCCGAGATTGCCATATAGCCGCCAACTTTGAGCACACGATAGGCCTCGCGCAAGGCCATTCCCTTATCGGGAGCGAGATTGATTACGCAATTGGAGATAATCACATCGACTTGCTCATTCTCAAGTGGCAGTTGCTCAATGTCGCCCTTCAAAAAAGCCACATTCTCAATCTGGGCTTTATGGGCATTCTGGCGAGCCAAATCAAGCATTGCATCGGTCATATCAACTCCATAGACGAAGCCGCTTGGCCCAACTTGTTTGGCTGCAAGCAACACATCCAAACCGCCGCCAGAGCCAAGATCAAGCACGACCTGACCTGGTTGTAAGGCGGCTCGTACAACCGGATTGCCACAACCACGGGTGCTGTTGACCGCAGTCGTAGGCAAATCGGCGGTTGCTGTATCACGGTAGAGCGTGCTGCTTAGCGAAATATCATGGCTGCTGCAACAACTAGTTTTTGGCTGTTCCTGCTGCACGTGCTCGGCCCATTCACCATAATAGGCTTGGACGCTGGCTTTAATCGATTGATCGTTCATGATTCACTCCTCCATTGAAAAAATTCAATCTTGCTAGCAAAAAAATTAGGCTAGATGTTTAACCATCAAAGTTGCGCTGCTGCAAATGCTGCCCCACTGCACCGAGGCATGCAGGCGCGAATCAGCCTCGGCTCGCTCGATTGGCTGGTAGCCGTGGGCAGCAAAAAATTTGGCGGCGCTGGCGGTCAAAAGATAGAGTGTTTGCAAGCCAAGTTGTTGGGCCTGTTGCTCCAAAGCATCCAACAAAGCCGCGCCCAAGCCTTGGTTTTGTTGATCTGGCCTAACTGCGACCGAGCGTAATAAGCCAAGCTCGCCGTAGATTTCAAGTGCGCCACCAGCTTGTAGATTGGCGTTTTGCCACCAGCCATAGGCCTGGGCCGTGGCTAAACCTTCGTTACCCAAGCCGACTGTGTTCAATAAATGCTCGAATGTTGATTGTTGATCTGAAGCGATTAGTTCAAGTTGCATAGGCCATCCTATTGAAAAAATTCAATTCAAAAGCCAAAAAAAAGCTAGCCCAAGGCTAGCGATTCCAGGTATCCAAGTGGCGGTTGATCCGGGCTTTGAGGCTGGCAAGGCGTTCGCGTTCAACCCGATAATAGGCCCACGGGCCACGTCGTTCGCAACTGACCAAGCCGGCCTCGCGCAACAACTTAAGATGATACGAGACAGTTGGCTGCTTGACCGCGACCGCTGCCTCCAGATCGCAGACGCAAACGTCCTCAGTTGAGTTGGTTAGCAGCGTCAGCAATTGCACCCGCACCGGATGCGCGAACACCTGAAAATCGGCGCTAATCGCCTCGGCTTCAGTTTCGTTCAAGCCAGCGCTGGCAGGCGCACAACAGCCAGTAGTTTGGGCAATCAGTTCAATAATGCCAGTCATAATTCAGCCTCCAATAGCACTATAGCACGCTTATCGAATTAATTCAATCTTATAATGCTTGGTTTTCAGAGTGAATTTTTTGATTGGCCCAGTGAGCTTCTACGAGTGCTGCTTGTTTAATCGCCCCATCTGACATTGCACCATCAACCCCATTAGGTTGCCACCACACCCGTCCACGCAACAGTTTTGGATAACGAATTGCTAAGATTAATGCATCAGCAGCATCGGTATACATGGAACCTTCGTAAAGAAAATGTATTCCATTAAGCGTATAGATTCCTGCATCCTCATCAATACATAGTGCGCTCATTTCGCCTACGTCGCCAATGATCCAGAGTCTCTTCTGAAGCAAGTCTTCATAGGGCTGCAAGTGTTCATGGTTAATCTCAAAATCAACAAAACCAGGATCAAACAGAATCCTTGATGGCCCATAAGCGCGGGGCGTTACATCTGGTGGATGGACTGTCAACCCACCGAATGAGCGCAGCACAGTTTCAACAATTGGATGCCATACAAACCCAGATTCAAGATATTGCTGTTGCCACTGCGTAAGCTCAAACTTGCGTTCAGGATACCAACCTGCGTCAAGAAATGCTTGATAAACTCGTGGATCATGCAGAAAACCTTCAATAATCGGGTCTAGTGCCATTGTAAATACCTCATATCGATACGTCCATGGTTTGCTCATACCTAAAATCCATCGTAAGGCCGATTTGCATAGTTACTCAATATTTTATTATTCAATTATTCAATTATTGAATAAATTAGTGAGAAATAGTATGCAACTTCAATCATCATCAATCGCTGATAGCCTTAACACGCTGCAATTGCTCAATCGGGCAGCAACAATTCGCGGGGCTTCAGCTTGGGTTCAACGGACGGCGCAGGCGCTTAGCGCCAAACAATTGGCCGATAATCAATTGGTGGCAAGTTTGGGCTTTGGTTTATTGCCGCAAAACCCTAGCCAACCCATGGACGAGTTTTTGGCTGAGCTAGGCAGCAGCGATCCAAATCAATGGGTCGCTCAACTCCAACAACAGCTGCTCGAACTGAGTGCGAGTGCTGGGCCACTCACCAGCGAACGGCTGTGGCAGGCCTTGCGTAATGCTGGCATTTATAGCGAACTTGCGACCCAACAAGAACTTTTGGCGGTGATGCAACAGCCAGATCAATTGTTGGCGCGGGTTTGCCAACACCTTGAGCATATGTGGCAACGTTGCTTGCAAGCCGAGTGGCAACAAGCTCAAACCACAATCAGCCAGCTTAATCGCCAGCTTCAAGCCCAAATTCCGAATGAAGCCGCACTCAAAGGTTTTCGCCAAAGCTTAGGCTATGCAGTTAATCAAGAGTGGCAGCAATTACAGGGGCAACGCCAAATCGTACTGTTTGCCGCGACCCAAAATGGCAGCCTAACGACGTTTTTGGCTGATCGCCAGCGTTTGTGGGTTGGCATTGGTTTTGGCATCAGTAACGAGCTTCAGCCACGGGTAGTTAGCCGCAACGAGTTATTATTTCGCTTGCAAGCGCTCGCCGATGCCGCGCGGATTCAAATTATGGAGCTTTTGGCGCAGGGCGAATTATCGGCTCAAGCGATTATCAGCCAAACCCAACTACCGCAATCGAGCGTTTCGCGCCATTTGAATATTTTGCGCAATGCTGGCTTTGTGCAGGAGCGGCGGGCGGGCGGCGCAACCAAGAGCTATCGCTTGGTCACAAGCCACATTGGGGCAACCTTTGCGGCGCTTGAGCAAACGCTGAATCAAGCAAGCGCAAGCCCAAGCAGCCCAGCTCAAGTAGCATCAGCAGTGCCAACCAGCATTCAACGCTTTTTCAATCGTGAGGGGCGCATGGTCACTTGGCCCAGCAAACATATTGATCGCATTCCAATTTTGGAGTATTTTGCCCAGCAATTTGAGTTTGGCCGTGAATATAGCGAACGCGAAATTAACGAGCTGCTGAAGCCGCACACTGGCAGCGATGTGGCTAACCTGCGGCGCTATTTGATCGATGTTAAGCTGTTCGAGCGCGATGGGACTGGCTCACGTTATTGGCGCAAAAAGGAAGAGTAGAGTTTTAACCGCGAAGAGCGCGAAGAACGCTAAGTAATGTTAATATCTAACTCCTTCGTGTGCTTCGTGTGCTTCGTGGTTAAAAATGATCGTTGTCCTTTATGCTCTATGTTCTATGCTCTATGCTCTTTTGACCCCTGCGCTACTTCTTGCGGAATAGAAAAATATACTCGTGCTTGAAGATATAAAAGCCGCCGACCAAGGCCCGATAGCGCCACAGCTCTTTTTGATGGCGCTTGCCAGTGGTATCTTCAAAGTTTTTAACAATGATACTTTTGAGTTGAAAGCCTTGTTGCTGCACAACTTCCATGGTGCGAAACCCGAGGGCCACCCACTCGCCATGCATATATTTATCGCCGATAATCACCGCCAGATGTCGCCCGCGTTGCAAAACAGGCTTAACTTGAGCTACTGCTGCCGCCATTTGCCCCAGAAAATCCTCAACTGACAGTGCGTTGGATAAATCGCGTTCATCGTCGCTGAAGTTGATAATATCGAAATAAGGCGGGTGCATAATTGCTAGTTGCACATGGCGCTGGCCATAATCTGCCAACAAGCTTTGCCAATTGATTGTGGTGCAATCGCCATGGACTGAACGCGCCACAATCGCCAGTGGATTTGGCTCGCGCTCAACCGCTTGGTTGGCATACTCGACCATGTGCGGCTGTAATTCAACGCCTAGGACATTGCGACCCAAGCGTTGGCCTTCGATTAACGTTGTGCCGGAGCCAGCAAAGGTATCGATTACCCAATCGCCCTGTTTGGTATAACGCCGCATCAGCTGATTGGGAATTTGCGGCACAAAATTGCCCCAATAGCCCGCCGAATGCACTCCTGAGCCATCGCGACGGTCGATCATCCACAAGCTATCGGTGTTAATATCGTCGTATTCCTTCCAACGATTGAGGTTAATATCGTTGATCGCGGTGGTGCGCACGGTGGCAATGCTCCGAGCCAGCCGATCGATATAGTAATGCGCTCGTTCGAGGGTCTGGGCCTCGCTAATTTGCTGTAACTCACCTAACAAAAAAGCATAATCAAACGCGACACTTTCGGCCTGATCAGCGATCCCATCAGCATAATCGGCCAAGTGCGAGGTGGTAGCGAGAATACTAGCGCGGAGTGCGACGAGGGCTGTGAGATCACGCCAACCAGCCAGAAGATTGAGCAAACGTGGTTTGCGAAACCAAAGCAACCGATCCATGCAATCACCCATGAACAATTCTCAAGCGGGGCTGGTTTGTGCAACCAACCCCGACAAACGTTTACCGTGCGAGATGCTTATTTTACAACGAATAGAGTTCGCCGTATTTGGTGCGGAGATAGCGAATATACGGCTCGATGCTGAGGTCTTGGCCAGTAACCTTGCGGATCAAGGTTGGTACGCTATATTTGCGGCCATGAACGTACATATTCGATTTCAGCCAATTGTGTAGGTTGGCAAATTGGCCTTGGCTAATTTCAGTTGGTACGTTGGGGTTAGCTCGCACGGCAGCATCAAAAACTTGAGCGCTGAGGATATTGCCCAACGTATAGCCTTGGAATGAGCCACCGATAATCCCACCATACCAGTGGACATCTTGCAGCACACCATCGCGATTATCGGGGGCGGTAATGCCCAGATCGCTGCGATAGCGTTCGTGCCAAGCTTCAGGCAGATCGCGAATTGCTAATTTACCTTCGAGCAAAGCCAATTCCAAATCGAAGCGAATCATAACGTGCAAGTTGTAGGTTACTTCGTCCGAATCGGTGCGAATCAATGAGCGCTGCACTTTGTTGATCGCCCGATAGAAGGTATCTAAATTGACATTGCCCAGCTGATTGGGGAATGCGGCCTGAGCTTTGGGATAGGCGTATTGCCAGAAGGCGCGGCTGCGGCCAACCACATTTTCCCATAAGCGTGATTGTGATTCGTGAGTGCCTGCCGAAGCACCGCTCGCCAATGGAGTATTTTCATAGGCTGGATTTACGCCCAACTCATAGACGGCATGGCCAGTTTCGTGAATTGTGCTGAACAGGCCATCGCTCAAATCGTTTTCACGGAAGCGGGTGGTGATCCGCACATCGCCAATCGAGAACTTGGTCATAAAGGGATGGTGGGTCTTATCTTGGCGACCGCGTTCGAAATCGTAGCCAATTTCGCGAATGAGGCTTTCACCAAAGGCCAATTGCTCGGCTTCGGGGTAGTGTTGCAACAAACAACTATCATCAGCGGCAGGTTGTTCGGTGATGGTTTTGACCAATGGCACGAGTTGTTCGCGCAAGGGGCCAAAAATCTCGCGGATTTTTGCAACCGTCATGCCTTGATCAGCCATATCGATCAGCGGATCGGCGATATGTTCGCTGGGGCCGAAAAATTCAGCATAGCGGCGGCTGAGCTCAAGGGTTTTTTCGAGCAATGGAGCGACTGAAGCGAAGTCGTTGTTGGGGCGAGCTTGAGTCCAAGCGGTATAGGTTTTGGCGACGTGCGAATACAATTCAGCAATAAACTCGCTGGGCACGCGCACCGCTTGGTCATAATCGCGCTTGGTCACCAAGACCAAGGCTGCGTCATCCGATTCAGGATCTTGTTGTTCGGCCCAAGGCACCAGTTGCTCAAGCAGGCGACCAACTTCGGGAGCGGTGGCATGCTCGTGGGCTAAGCGGCTGAGGGTGGCCATTTGGCGACCACGAGCTTCGGCCCCGCCAGCGGGCATGTAGGTGCTTTGATCCCAATTTAACACAGCGCTAGCATACGATAAATCTTGAGCAACCCCAATTTTTTCCTTCAAATCAGCTAATTGTTCTTGCATTCTGTTCTCCTACACATGTGGCACGATTGTGCAACGGCGCACACTCGCTCAGTCATTATAATTCAATTCAGCGCTAGATGAGAACCAGTTTGACGCATTGCAGCGATCAGCTGGAGCGCCCTCAACCTTGTGAGTAGTTAATCATCTAGAATGGGGGAATGTTTGATCAGCTAAAACGAGCAACTATTGAGCCCTAGCCGCCAAATCTAATAATCTGAGTCAAGAATTGAGCGTAGCTGTGGTCGATTCCAATAGGCCAAACGTATGATACGCCTTGGTACTATTAGGGGGAGCGAACTCATCCCTTGATGGTAGTGGAATTGCCTAGGTAACCCATAAATCAAGTCCTATAGTCCTGTTATTTCTAGTTGCGCGAAGCGACCGAGTATGTCATACTCAAGAATAACCATTTTTCCCAACGGGTCTTTCACTATGCAACGATCACTACCATCTGCAAAACAGCTTGGCGTAGCTGCCTTTGCAACGTTGATTTTAGGCATTATCTTGCTGTATGCAGGAGCCTTAACCATCGCACCATTGGCTTTGCTCGGTTTTGTCGTGTTATCAATAGTGGCAATGGTATCGCTCACCGCCCACGACATAGAAGATACCATTCGACAGAAAGGGCGTTCTGAATGAGTTTGCTACCCGCCGCCATCGACGATAACGAACTATCTCCTGCCCGCAAAACCTTGCTTGATCGCATCCATTTGGTGTGGATATTTGTCAATGGCTCAACTGCATTAAGCTTGTTTTTCCTCTTTCTCTTCAATTTCTTTAGCGGCAACAGTGCTTGGGTCCAAATGTTGATCTTATCGATCTCGTCGATTGGCTCAACTGGGATTTTGTGGTACACCAATAGCAAGCCAGTTCAATGGCGCTTATGGGCAGCCTTGATTAGCTCGATGGTCGCATTAATTGAAATTGCCCTTTTCTTCCAAAATGGCTATTTGATTGCGATTTCAATCACCAGTGTGGTCAGTATCTATGCAGTTACCGCTGATCGCCACGAATTAATCACTTGGTCGGCAGTGATTGGCGTGACCTTTACAATTATTTTTGCGGTTTTGAATGGGGTTGAACAAACTCCGCCAAAATGGCTGAATGATTTACACCTCAACTTGCTGATTTCAAAAGTGCTGGTGCCAGCCTTTATTGGCGGCGGGATTGTGATGATTGCCTTGTTGCTGCTTGGTTTGAGCAACACGCTGCGTCAATCGCTCAACGAGGCCAATGAACGACGGCGGGTGGCTGAAGAAGCTCAAGCCTCTCAAGCTAAAACTTTGGCGCAGGTTGAACGTCAAGCAGCTGAGCAAGCTCGTTTGCTCGAATTGGTGCGCGACCTCGAAACGCCAGTTATTCCAGTACTCGATGGTGTGTTGGTACTGCCAATCGTCGGTCACCTCGAAAGCAAACGGCTGGAAAACTTGACCGAATTGCTGCTCAATCGAGTTTCGCAAGAGCGTGCCCACACGGTGTTGCTCGATATCACGGCGGTGTCAGTGGTTGATACGGCTACTGCTCAGCACCTAATTCAGCTAGCCCGCGCAATTCGTTTGCTTGGCGCTGAATGTGTGATTACCGGGATTCGCGCTCATGTTGCGAGCACCTTGGTCGCGCTGGGAATTACCTGGGAAGGCCTACGCACTGCTGGCTCGTTGCGCGATGGTATTGCCAAAATTATCGCTGAAAAGAATATTGCAATTTAGGAATTTGGCTTGTGGTTTTTGATGATACTGATTTAACACCCAACCGCATTGAAATGGCTCGTCGCGCTGCGACGGGTCATTTTATTGATCTGACCAGTAGTAACCCAACGCAGCAAGGTTTGCTTTTTCCGCCCGATGTGCTGGAGCAAGCCGCCCAAAAATATTGGTCACAACGGCGCTATGATCCAAATCCACATGGTTTGGAGCCAACTCGTCAGGCAATTATTGATTATTATGCTCAGCGCAGGCCAGCTTTGGCATTAACGCTTGATGATATTTTTATTACTGCCAGTACCAGCGAGGCCTATAGCTTATTGTTCTCGTTGCTCACTGCGCCAGGCGATAATATTCTTGGGCCAAATGTGACCTACCCATTGTTTGAATATTTGGCTGATTTGCACCACGTTGAGTTGCGTACCTACGAGCTTGATCCTGCCAATAATTGGGCGATCGATCAGGCTTCGTTGCTGGCTGCCGCCGATCAGAACACGCGGGCGGTTTTATTAATTTCACCGCATAATCCAACTGGGGCAATTATTAGCGAGCCAATCGCCGCATTAAATCAACTGGGAATTCCATTGATTTGCGATGAAGTGTTTGCGCCGTTTGCGTTGGCCAAATCGCATGTGCCAGCATTAGGCGGGCTGCATCCCGACATACCCGTATTTCAATTGAATGGCATTTCTAAGCTCTTAGCCTTGCCCGACCTCAAACTAGGCTGGATTGCGCTGAATCAGGCGGCTCAAGGCTATGCAGAGCGCCTAGAATTGATCAACGATACCTTTCTGAGTTGTAGCACATTGATTCAGACGATGCTGCCCGATTTGTTGCATGCTGCGCCGCCGTTTATTGATCAGATGCTTGAGCGAGTGCGAGCTAATATTGCCTATGCCCGTGAGCATTTGGCCCAGCATCCACGCTTGATCTGGAGCGAGCCAGATGGCGGCTATTATTTGTTTTTGCAGGTGCGCGATGAATTCGATGATGAAGCCTTGGTCGTGCGTTTGATCGAGCAAGGGGTGTTGGTGCATCCAGGCTTCTTTTTCGATTGGATCGATGATTGTCGGCTTATGCTCTCGGCCTTGACTGAACCGCACCAATGGCAAGCAGGTATCCAAAAATTGGCTCAGATTCTTACAATTTGACAAGCAATCAATCTTCGGCTATAATCACCTGCGCTGTCGGAATACGGCAGGTTTACAAAAAAAGCGGGTAGGTACCAGAGTGGCCAAATGGGGCGGACTGTAAATCCGCTGGCTTACGCCTACGGGGGTTCGAATCCCTCCCTGCCCACCAATTTGTTTTCCATGTCACAGACAATGCCCTTGTAGCTCAGTTGGCAGAGCACACCCTTGGTAAGGGTGAGGTCACGGATTCGAGTTCCGTCAAGGGCTCCATACCTATGCTGGAAAACGATCCGACACTTTGTGCGGGTCGTTTTCATTGAAACTTACAAAACCCCATTTGGGATTGTAGGAGGACTAACACTCAATGGCTAAGCAAAAGTTCGAGCGGAACAAGCCCCACATCAACATTGGGACGATCGGGCACGTTGACCACGGCAAGACGACCTTGACCGCTGCCATCACCAAAACCATGGCACTGCGTGGCCGCGCTGAATTCCGCGCCTTCGACCAAATCGACA
>JAIUOC010000007.1:300000-411792 GCA_020161265.1 Chloroflexota bacterium
CAAGCAAGGTTTGCAACAAACTGCCAAACAACGAACTAGCTCCAGCAGCACCTGGATCGACCTTGCCAGAGGTATCGTTGTTGCCGAATTGACCAAAGCCAGAGCCTTGCTGAGTTGTGCCATAGGCTCCACGTTGCGAAGCCTTGTAGCCATCCATCAGCGCTTCGAGCGTCGATTTACCGTTATTACGGGCTTGCATAAAGGTGGTCACGCCGGGCACAAGCCCATCGAGAATCCCGCCTTCGCCCTGTTGTTTAACCCCAGGCGTATTTTGCACCCCGCCCAACAAGCCACCGAGCAATTTCACAATATCATTCACCCCAAATGATGTTTTACCTTCTAAATCTTTGGCAGCTTGATCTAAGCCGTTGGCATACATCGGAGCGGTTGGGCCTTTGCCTGAAGTACGCAAAGCCTTGCTAGCCGCACGTAAGGCTTGATCAACCGAGCCTTGGCCTTCATTTTGGCGCAATGTATTGGTGATCGTTTCAAAATTGCTGAGCATGTTATCGCCAGCATCGCCGTCGCCAACCCCATCAAGGGCATTCAATGAATCACGTTCATCGGCTAAATTGCGGGTCATTTCGGCAAAAAGGTCGGTCAAAGCCTTCGACATACAACAACTCCTTTGGTGCTAAACCATAATCCTGCTATGGGTATTGCGATTTTCGTACCACCAATTACCACGATTCTAACAGCTTGGCATGATCAACTCAATGCTTAAACAGCAATTGGCTGCCTGTGCTGAATCAACACAAGCAGCCAATTGAACGCTATGCTTAGCTATTTTGCACCAACATCAAGACACTGCTCAATGGTTGGGCAGCCAATTGAGGCATCAATTGCAGCATACCCTGGACTTTGTGCAACACCGCTTGTTGTTCTGCGTTGGCAACACCCAAAACTTGTTCGAGGGCTGCACCAACCGTCAGGGTTTGCAACTCGTCGGCACTCAAATATTGGCTGGCAATCAAGGCTGCTTCGCGCAACACTGGTTGAGCAGCGGTCAGATTCAAGCCATTGTCGTTGCTAGCTGATTTTTCAGCATCGCCATTGCCATTGGCTGGCAACACCCGACTGATCAAACGATTGCCAAGTTCTTTTAATGGAGCAGGCGCGGTGTTGATCAAACTGCCAACGCCGTCGGCCAAACCAATCATGCGTAGAATTTGTTGGGCAGTTTCAGGCGTACCATAAAGCTTGAAGTCCATTGCGGCCATCGCTTCGCCCATGGCTTTGGCTTGAGCCACGCCAATTTCAACTTGGGCGTGCATGCGAATCCGTTCAAGTTCAAGCTCTTGGGCAACCCCAGCGTGAGCGGCTAAAGCTTCGGCCAAGGCTTTTTGGCCTTCGGCTTCGGCAAGGGCTTTGGCACGAGCTGCTTCAGCTTCAGCCAAACCACGTTCGCGAATTGCTTCAGCTTCGACACGGGCGGCATCAGCTTTGGCCTTAATCACTTCAGCTTCGGCCAAACCTTGTGAAGCGACAGTTGCTTTGCTTGCTTCGGCCCGCATAATTTCCGCGTCGGACATCGCTTGGGCTTCAGTACGGCGAGCTTCGGCCATCTTGATTGCAGCGGTTGCTTCGGCGGTTGCCTTTTTGTTCAAGGCTTCGGCATCAGCTTCGGCCTGCTTAATTTGGCGAAAGGTTTCAAGTTCAACTTCATTTTTACGATTGATAATTTCGCGTTTCGCATCACGTTCAGCATTGATAATTTGAATTTGCGCTTCACGTTCAGCGGCAGCACGCTCTTGCACCGTGACCACGCCTTGCTCAGCAACTTCACGTTCGGCGGCAATTGCCAAACGATCTTTTTCAGCTTGTTCGAGTTTAGCTTGCTCTTGGGCCAAGGCCACTTGACGTTCGCGGTCGGCCACTTGGACGGCTTGTTCACGCAACACTTGGCTGCGTTGAACTTCGCGCTGGCGTTCTTGTTCGGCCAACTGAATCGCTTGTTGCTTACGTTGTTCGGCCAACATCACCGCTTGTTCTTTGAGCTTTTCGGCTTCGGCAATCGTGCGTTCTTTTTCAACCCGACTTAATTCAGCCGATTGTTGTTGTTCATAGGCAACTCGTTCAGCCGCAGTACGCTCTTCTGATTCGCGAATTAAGATTTCACGTTGTTGGGTAGCGCGGGCTTGCGATAAGTTTCGCTCTAAATTCAATTTTTCTTGATCAACATCAGCGTTACGGCGGGTAATTTCCAATTCGCTGGAGCGTTCAATATCATTTTGTTCTTGCGAAGTCGAAGCATTGCGCCGAGCAATTTCAAGCTGCTTTTGGCGCTCGATCGTGTTGCGCTCTTGCTCAGCCGTGGCATTACGCTTAGCAATTTCAGTTTGAGTCATTTGATCAATTTCGTTACGTTGCTTGAGTGCTTGCTGAATCACCTCGGCATTGGCCCGTGCCACTTGGGCCCCGAACACATCATCGGTACCGAAACTCCCTTGACGAGCACTCTTTAAGGTTGTAATTGAAACCGCTTCGAGCACCAAACCATTTTCAGCTAAATCGCTACGCACCAAATTTTGCACTCGTTCAACAAATTTTTCACGCTCTTGGTGCAACGACATCAAGGTAAAGGTTGCAGCCACATCACGTAGCGCACCTTCCAATTTACTTTCAACCAAACGTTTTACACTATCAGTATTAACTTCTTTGCCACCAATGGTACGAGCAGCGCGTTCAATATCTTCGGCAATGGGATTAACTTTGATAAAGAAAATCGCCCGAATATCGGCATATTGTGGGTCGATCGTCAGCAAAGCATTGGCTTCCGTCCGCTCGACATCAATATCCATCGTGCGCAAATCAACCCATGTAATTTCATGAAAGGCTGGAATAACCCAGCTACCACCATTAAAAACGACCTTTGGTTTGCTGCCACCAGTTCGCACATACGTACGGTCGGCGGGTGCTTTCACATAAAAATGGTTGACCAAGGCAAAAAACACCACAACCAACAGAATCACGACCAGTAGGGTAATCCCGACTAACACTGCAATCTGTTCCATTATCAATAACTCCTTATAACCCAGGATGGCAGCAATACACTAATCAAACAGCCATCCTAGAGACGTTCCCTCGTAAAATGTTCCTTCTTTCAAAAGCTATAAGCATCACATTCGAGCATTCCTCAAACTCAACCCAATATCTAAAAACTAACGACCAAATTGTTTGGCAATAAAACAACGCTTAACTTGATCGTATTCAACCAAAGCGACTTCAGTATTGGTTGGTAATGGTTCGCCAGTCGCTAATTGAGCAAATACCGTGTGTACTGTGCCATGGGGATCACGCACCTCAACTCGGCCATAGGTTACGCTAATCGTTGGGCTACTAACTCGCCCAACCCGCCCAACCAATTGCTCAAAACCAACGATCAGGCTATTTTCAGGAGCTAATTTAGCGAATAAGCGACTGGTACGGCTGGTTCCGAAAAAGGCCAAGGGTAAACTTAGCACCAACACCACCGCAAAAAACCAACTGGGGTATACGCTATCAAATTGAAACGCTACTGCATTCAGCAGGAGTCCAATCAACCCAAACAGCGATAAAAAACTAACGAGGATAAACATTAGGGGCACTTTGCCAACCCCAAGGGTATCGAGAGCACCATCAAAAAAATCGTGGCCATCGCTATCGATATCAGCATCGCTATCGTGGTCGCCGAAGCCACCAACGATTTGCAACACTGCAAAGACCAAGCCAAGGCCAAGACTAATTAAAAATGGTAAGTTGTACCACGTTGTCCATACCTTCATGGGCGTTTTCTCCACATCCTAGTGTAGCTTCTGTACGTGGTAATTATTAAAATGTTGCAGTGGATGAACTGCTGTGAGCGGCACAACAAGCATAGCACAAAAGCCAGATGCGACACAAGCGGCATGCTTGTGTTAAAATACGCAACATTGTGTTGTCGCCCAACGGCTCTAGCCGCGTTATCAACGCTGATTGCACACCGACGTGCTGCTTCTAGGCGTGGCTTTGGCTTTGTTAGTATCCAAACGCGAGGAGAGCAGTCGTATGCTCCGAACTCACACTTGCGGCGAGTTGCGCCGCGACCACATCGACCAAACCGTGACGTTAGCTGGTTGGGTTCATCGCCGCCGTGATCACGGCACGGTGCTCTTTTTAGATTTGCGTGACCGCTATGGCTTAACCCAAGTGATTGTTGATCCTTCGTCGAATCCCGAAGCTCGCGCTGTGCTCGATAGCATCAAAAATGAGTATGTGATTCAGGTCACTGGGCGGGTGCGCTCACGGCTTGAAGGCGCAGAAAATGCCAATTTGGCAACTGGCGCGATCGAACTCGAAGTGCAAAGTGCCAAGATTCTCAACACTGCCAAAACTCCGCCAATCTTGGTGAATCGTGATGGTGGCGAGGATGAAGCGCTGCGCTTGAAATATCGCTATATTGAATTGCGCCGCGAACGCCAACAGCATATCTTGGGGTTACGCCATCGCACGATCAAATTTATGCGCGATTGGATGGATCGCGAGGGCTTTTGGGAAATTGAAACCCCAATTTTGATGAAAAGCACGCCTGAAGGCGCACGCGACTATCTTGTGCCAAGTCGCTTACATCCAGGCGAATTTTATGCCTTGCCCCAATCGCCGCAACAACTTAAGCAATTGTTGATGGTTTCGGGCATCGACAAGTATTTCCAAATTGCCCGTTGTATGCGTGATGAAGATTTACGCGCTGATCGCCAGCCCGAATTCACCCAACTCGACATTGAGATGAGCTTTGTCGAGCAAGACGATGTGCTTGATGTTGTCGAACGCTTGATGACTGAATTGGTGGCCAATGTCACGCCGCACAAACGCTTGGTTTCGCCTTTCCCACGGCTCACCTACGCCGATGCGATTGAATATTACGGCTCCGACAAGCCCGATTTGCGCTACGACTTGAAATTTGTCAACGTAGGCGAAATCGTCAAAGATAGCCAATTTGGGGTGTTTACGGGGGCACTCAGCAGCGGCGGCAAAGTTCAAGCCATTCGCTTGCCCGGCTGTGGCAGCTATTCACGGAAGCAAATCGACGATCTGCAAGAAGTTGCCAAAATTGGTGGAGCCAAAGGCATGGCTTGGATGGCGATCGAAGCTGATGGCAGCGTGCGCTCGCCGATCGCCAAATTCTTCGAACAAGCCCAACTTGATCAATTAAAGAGTGCAACAGCAGCTGAAGCTGGCGACTTAATTGTCTATGTTGCCGACAAACCAGCAGTGGTAGCGGCCTCGTTAGATAAAGTGCGGCGCGAAATGGCCAAGCGGCTCGATCTTGCCGACAAAGACCTGATGCATTTTGCATGGGTGATCGACTTCCCAATGTTTGAATACAATGCCGAAAGTGGCGAATGGGATGCCGCCCATCATCCATTCTGTATGGTCAACCCTGCCGATGTTGAAAAAATGCAGCGCGGCGAATTTGAAGGCGTGCGAGCCGCCTCATACGACTTGGTATGTAACGGCTATGAGTTGGCTTCTGGCTCAATTCGGATTCACGATCGCAGCATTCAGCAATACATTTTTGATCGCTTGCCCTACAGCCCTGAAGAAATTCAAAAGCGCTTTGGGCATATGTTGGAAGCCTTCGAATATGGCGCACCACCTCATGGCGGCATGGCTCCAGGCATCGATCGCTTGGTGATGTTGTTGGCCGATACCGACAACATTCGCGATGTGATCGCCTTCCCCAAAACCCAACGTGCCGAAGATCTGATGATGAATGCGCCATCATCGGTCGACAGCAAGCAGTTGCGTGAGCTTGGCCTGCGCTTGGCCGATGGAGTTGAACCACGCGGCTAAGCTTAAATTTCAACATAAATTGCTCATAGTTATCTAAACTATGGGCAATTTATGTTTAAAACCCCAAAACCTGTGATACGATAACCTGAGTGATTGAACGTGTGGATTGGCATGCAAACGGCGCAGATTTCTTCGATTAATTTAAGCATTCAGCAACGTTGGCTGATTTGGCTGTGGGTACTATTTTGTGGACTAAATCCGCTTAGTTGCTTATGGCACTGTGGTGCATCGACCCAAGCAAATGAAATAAATCTGAATCGCGATGCTGGAATGTTTATTTGCTTGATGGCCGAATCGCAGCCACCCGCCAGCAGTCTCCACACCCATGCACCTAGCTCCAACCCTGAGCCAACTCAGCAAGGAGTAGCGCAATTGCATGGGTTTAATAGCCTCGAATTAGAATTGAACTGGCTTTGGCAACAATCTAACTATCAACCACTGATTTGGCAGAGCCAACCGACAGCGCCGCCCCTAGCACCCCCACCAGAATTACTATGATTAATTTAGTTTCAGTAATATGCTTGCTATTTTTATAAGGAGTATTCAGCGTGTTCAAACGACTTTTATTTTGCTTATTGCTATTATCCAACCTCGTTGCTTGCGGCGGCAATGATGCGGCTCAAGTGCCTGCTCCGGTTGAAAAAACCGTTGATGGCGTGACCCTCAAACTCATCTCGGAAAACCCATTAACTCCCAATACCGACCAAACATGGGTGATTAATGTGACGCAAAATGGTCAACCGGTGGATAATGCCGATGTCTATTTGGATATCGATATGCCTTCGATGCCAATGGGCCAAAACAAACCACTAGCCAAAAGCGAGGGTAACGGCAACTATCGCGCCCAAGGCATTTACACCATGGGCGGAGCATGGGCAGTGAGCGTTTTTGCCGAATTTGATGGCAAAGAATATCAAGCCAACTTCGATTTCAACGTACCAGAATAAGACCTAGAGCTAGCCCTTCGTTTGAACTGAAGGGCCAGCTCTATTTCGTTTCATTCAGACTTGACAAATTCAACAACTTCGGGCATCATTGGCGCTAGCAAATCAAGCGCGGGAGTAGCGCAATGGTAGCGCATCTGCCTTCCAAGCAGATGGTTGCGAGTTCGAGTCTCGTCTCCCGCTCCAACAACACTACAAAGCTCCAACGGAAACAACGGTTGAAATGCTGTTGTTGGTTGGAGCTTTGTTATGCTCCCAGCCGTAATCCACGCTCGATGCAGCAGGTGTTGAATAATCCGGCGTTGCTCAGGAAACCCAAGCGTTTCGAGTAAGTGCGGTAAATGATCCAAGAAAGCTCGTGCTTGATCAAGATTGACGCGCGGTGGCGCACTTGGCACGGCCTGAAGTTGCTGTTTAAGTTTGGCACTATGAGAAATCCATCCTCATTCAATTAACTCACTAACTTCACGCTGGCAACTCCTTCTAATTTACTCCTGACCATACTCCTATTTACCAATGGTCTATACTCACCTCAACCATTTGTGAGGATTAATAATGATCAATCGCTTAGTTCTCATCGTGTTCATATTCGCACTCTGGAGCTGCGCTGGCGCTACACCACCCACACCCGATCCAACACCAGAAGTCATTGCAATAACGCTTTCGTCTGAAACGAAGCTCTGGACTATTCCACCCAACTCAGCCGATATCCAGCCATTGGCAAGCCTTCCAGCCGGCACCATTGTGCGCGTGATTCGCCATAGCATGCGGTATAACGGCTTCTGGCTCTTTATTCGTACCGATGGCTATGAGGGCTATATTGAAGAGCGCTATGGAATACTAACCATCGAGCAACGGGAACAACTGAAGTAAGTGGCGTAACTACGTTGGCTTGCTCTATCATAGAGCAATGTCTTTGTTGTAGGAGAACGCCCATGCTTCACAAAACCCTGATTATAGGACTCTTTTCAGCCCGATCGTTGGATGTAGCGACAAGGCCGCTCCTGGTCAATCAGAACCTTCGCTCGCGTCCTTGAACCGTGATGACCTGAAAGCCCTCGTGTGGACAGATGACATTGCTGGATTACAGGTGGAAGAAGGAGACTACACCATGCGAAGCGATTTGGATCGCTTCATCACCGAGGCGCGGTTCCAAGGCACCAAGGACTATTTCTTGGTCACTATCGGTACCTACGAATCGCACGATCTCACCATCAAGCAAGCCAAGCTCGGCCTTGAGGGTATCAACCAATTGGCCAATGGGGCAGAGTTTGCGACTCAGCTTCCAAATATTGGCGACCTGCTGTACGTGGGGCATAATCCATCAGATGATTTTACCACTCCGTCATTTGTTTTAGCACGCTGCGGCATTGTTGTTGAGAGCCTTTTGAGTAAAAAATACCCTGCACCGATCTTGGAAAATTATGCCAAGGCAATCGACCAGCGCATTCAAGCTAAGTGTGGCAAGTAAGCATCCACTACCTAACATTGAAAGGCTAGAGGCTGAGGGAATACACTTATTAACTAGCACTGTTCGTCAGTAAATCGCGAATTTCTCGTGCACTCATAATCAGATCTGAGATGAGCATTCCCAGTCGAAGGGTCGTATCGCTATAGCAAATCAATATAGTATTTGAATTGACTGCAAACAACCCTAGTGTCTGCTGCAAATCACGCAGAATGATGTAATCATCTATCGGATGATTCAAGGTAAGTATGATATTTTTGGTAACCTGAATGCCCTAGGACAAACGTACAATTCCATGATTGTCGTCTGCTGCAGCCATAAAATCGGGATGCGAAAACACAATATTATGCAAACTTGGCAGTTTTCGCTGAAGATCGATCACATATTCTTTAATCAGCGTATAGGTCATCATCGAACCTCAAACTCATCGATACCCAACATATAGGAACAAGCGAATGCAGCACCTATATCCCTATATTGGGCCGCCCGAATTGCAACACACATGGGATGAGCGTTCACAACGCCATATAATTTCGACAATTGCCGATGTTGAGCTGTGGAATGCAAGCCAACCAAAATCACGCCACGAGCAGAGCCTAACCGCTACTTTTATTATGGATCCCAAAGCCCAACTTTGGATCGCCGATCAGCGTTCTGAGCATGTGGCTTGTGCCCGTGGTGGCCATGTTTTGGCGGCTGGCGAAATCACGTTTATCGTTGAGGCAGGGCTACTCGTAAACTGTGAACTGACGAATCAATCAACTGGCTATTGCCCAGAGCCAAGCACATGGTCAGTCGTTCAGCAAGTGCTTGATCAACTTGGGCTGCCGCACACTGGCGGCTGGACAACCAGCTACGATTTTCGGCGCTGCCCAGCCTGTGGCATGATTAATTTGATCAAAGATCAATGGTTTGTCTGTGCTGTCTGTGAACATGAGTTGCCATTAGCCTGGAATTGTTGAGCATGAAACTAACCCTGAGCTGCCGCAAGGTAGGCATTTTTCAGGGCAATATAATTTTCAGCAGTACGGCGAATTCGCTCAAGATGTGCATCATCTAAGGGGCGAATTTTGCCTGGAATACCCAAAACCAGCGAATGGGGCGGCACAATCATGCCCTCGGTGACCAAAGCCCTCGCCCCAATCAACGAGCCACGCCCAATCTGGGCATGGTTCAAAATTACCGCGCCCATGCCAATTAGCACGTCGTCACCAACTGTACAGCCATGCACAATCGCGCCATGACCAATACTTACGCCTGTGCCGATCGTCAGCCAAGCATCGGGGTCAGCATGCAAAATTGAGCCATCTTGAATATTACAGCCTGCGCCGATCCGAATCAGGCCTTTATCACCGCGAATCACAGTCATCGGCCAAACGCTCACATCGGCGGCCAACTCGACTGCGCCACAAACCAAAGCTTGAGGCGCAATATATACCCCTTCGGCGCGTGAAACCCGATCGCTAACGCAGGGAAATTGATAGTCCACCGACACACCTCTAGGCTAAAACATGGCCACGCAGAATCGTCAAAGCCTCGCCGCCAATCCGCGAGCTAATAATCTGCGCCTCTTGATCGAACTGCACTGCCACTTCTAAACGGCCTGGTCGGCCCATCGCATCGCCTTGTTCAGCCCGATATTGCACCAAATTGCTACCATCAGCTTGGGCAATCGCCCCAACTCCAACCAATAATGCACCTAGCGGGCCTTGGGCTGAGCCAGTCACCGGGTCTTCATCGATGCCAATCACGGGACCGAAGAAGCGCAAATGCACAGCACTTTCAGCATCAAGCCCTTCGAGGCAGTAAAGTACTAAAGCCGTCAGTTCATGGCTTTGGCAGAGAAAGCGCACATCGTTCATATTAGGCTTAATCGCCAAAAGATTGGCCAGATTATGACAACCAATGTAGCCATAATTGCCACCCCGCGTTGGTGGAATATCGCTGCGAATATCAGCTTGATCTAAACCGAGGGCGGCGGTAAGCGCCACAATTTGCAGTTCCAACGGCTCAAATTCGGGCACTGGAATATCCAACCAAACTTTACAAGCCGAGGTCTTGCTCTCTTGTAACTCGACCGCCAAAATTCCCGAGGCGGTTTCAATTTGATAGCGCCCAGGAATGGCCAAATGACCGCGTTCGGCCAAGGCATGGCAAGCAGCAACCGTGGCATGGCCACATAAGGGCACTTCGACTGTCGGAGTAAACCAGCGCAATTGCAAATCGGCTTGGCTACTCGGCAATACAAAAGCCGTCTCAGAAACATTCATCTCGCGAGCTAAACGCTGCATCACCACCGGATCAAGCCCAGCAGTATCGAGCAACACCGCCGCTGAATTACCAGTAAACGGAACATGAGCGAACGCATCAACTTGGACAATTTCTCGCCAGCGTGGCATGGAACGATCCTCAAAACTAGGGTTAATCTAGCTTCATTCTAGCACGATGGCCGCTCGTTGTGGTTGCCACCGCTTCATTATAAACGCTCACTTTGCATGCTTAGGTTAAAAATAGCCCCTCATCTACCACCTGGATGAGCTAATAAAGAGTAGGGTTTCCTAAACTCACAATTCTGCTCAGCAAAACCGCCAAGATCTTTTATAATAAAATTACGCTCTTGCTTCATCATTGCCGCTTAATTTGCTTAACTAAATCTAGTATGTTTAGTCAATCTCGGTAGGTTTGAAGGAGTTTCTATGCAACGGAGCGTTCTATATCGATTTTTGTTATTAATGATACTCAGCGCTTGTGGCTCAACCCCAGCCCAGCATCCAACCATCATCAGCGTTCCTGCGGAAACTCCAGCGATCCTTGCCGCCGAAATTACGCCTGAAGCCCAAAACTATCCTTTATTAACCGCCTATCAACAAGCAATCAACCAGGCTTTAACCGCCACACCACCAGTCTTGACCTTGAGCAGCCTCGATTCGCAGCAGGCTATGGCGCAGATTGTGGCACTCAACGAGCCGAAATTACAAGGTCAATTCGTTGATCAAATCGGCACGCCCTTTCGGAATGAGGTGTTTGGGGTTGTGCCAGTCCGCGAAAGCGATATTATCGAAGCAACCGCAGCCTGTTTGCAAGTCAGTTGTTATCGCGTCGAGGTCTATAATTTTGCCTTGAATTTGACCCTCGCCATCACCGTTGATGTTTCCAACCAAAAAGTGATCGTGGTCGAACGCCTCGCCAACAGCCAGCCCGATATTCCCGAACACCTAACCGCAGTTGCCCGCGAGATTGCCAGCAATGCCATCGAAGTTGAGCAAGCGCTCGGCTACAAACCAACCTCGGATCAAGCACTGATGGCCAATACCAAAACTGCCTTGAATGCCACCCGTTGCGAACGTTCAGTCCATTTGTGTGTAGCGCCAACCTTTGTTGCAGGCGAACGCGCACTCTGGGCAATTGTCGATTTGACCGATACCCGCTTGGTCGGAGTGCGCTGGACAAATGTTGGGGCAACCGGGCCTGCTGTCACCGAAAAGGGCATGCAAAATGAGGCCGTGCTGAAGTATTGCGACCACACCACTCGCCTAGAGCGCGATGGTTGGGCCTTTGATTATATGCTGACTTCATCCGATGGCCTGCGGATTTCCGATGTGAGCTATCAAGGCAAGCCCTTATTCAAAAGCGCCAAGTTGGTCGATTGGCATGTTAACTATAGCGAACGCGATGGCTTTGGCTATAGCGATGCTGTCGGCTGCCCTTATTTTTCGCAAGCGGCAGTGATTGCGGTCGAACCACCGATGATCGGCGAAATTCGCGAGAATAATCAAGTGGTTGGGTTTCAACTGGTGCAGGAATTTTGGTCGGAGCTTTGGCCTGAGCCATGTAATTATTATTATGAACAGGCCTTTTATTTCTATTTCGATGGACGTTTTCGGCCAGCGATTGCTAGTGTTGGCCGTGGTTGCGGCGATGATGGCACCTATCGGCCTGTTACCCGCATCAGTTTAGCCGAAACTGGCACGATCAGTGCCTGGGATGGCACGCAGTGGCAAGCGTGGAAAACTGAGCAATTGCAAGGAGCCAACACCCGCCAAATCAACCCTGATGGCGCGGAATATCGCCTTGATTTGGCCAATGGCGAAAGCTATACGATTGCAACAGGCCGTGGCCAATTTGATGATGGCGGACGGGGCGACCAAGCCTATGTGTATGCAACGCTTGATCATCCTGAACGCGACGAAGGCGAAAGCGATATGGTGACAATTGGCCCATGCTGTAATACCGATGCCAACCAAGGCCCAGAGCAATTTATCGATAATCCGCCCGAAAATATTAGCAACCAACCCATTGTTTTGTGGTATGTGGCCCAACTCAAAAACGATGATACGCCTGGCAGCCAATATTGTTGGGCCGAATCGGTGTTGCGGCGCGGCGTGTACATACCAGAAGAATATCCATGTTGGTCGGGGCCGCTCTTTCAGCCAGCGCGAGGCAAATAAATGAGTCGTCGCAAAAAACGCCCAACTTCTGCTCAACCCACAGCCAAAGCCAGCCAGCCAGCTAGGCCCAAATCGACCAAAGCGCAAAATCGTCGCTCATTGTTGGCCTTGGGCAGCGTCCTTGCGGTGCTAGCAGTATTTGGAGCTGGTTTGTGGTGGGTTAATCGTAGTTCAGCGACTGCCAGTAATTTTCCGGTTGGCGAAGTAACCTCGTGCAAGCAAATTCCGCCCTTTGCTCAAGCCCAAGGCTTCGGGGTCAATGCCGTTTTAGATACTCAAGCGCGGCGCGTGCGGGGCATGGTGATGTACGATCTGACCAGCGATGGCCAAGAGGCCAGCCAACCTGTGCCCTATCAACACCCTTCTTGGTCAAAAGCTGGCTATCTCAGTTCACCAATTTTGGATCGCGATGGAGCGATTTACGTTGGCGCAGTGCCGTGGGTCAGCATTTTGTATAATCCCCCAGCGGCAGCCAATAAAGTCTATCGGATCGATCCACGAACTGCCGAGCTGAGCGAATTGCTCGATTTGCCAACGGCTGCACCCGCCAACAATACCAATCCATATGGCATTTTGGCGCTCAACTATGATTGCAACACCCATAGTTTGTATGTTTCGTCAGTGCTTGGCTCGACCAAAGATCAGCAATTTGGGCGGATTTTTCGCGTCGATTTAGCCACAAATAAAGCCAGCATCGTCCTTGATGGTGTTGATAGCTTTGGTATTGGAGTGTATAACGGCAACACTGGCAAGCGCTTGTATTATGCCTTGGCGCGGCAACCGCAAATCTACTCGATTGCCTTAGATAACCGAGGCAACCCAACTGGACAGCCGCGTCAAGAGATCGATTTTAGTGGTCAAGGCTACCATGGCGATGAGCGTGGACGACGGATTAGCTTTGGCGATGCCACCATGCAAGTGCGCATCGTTCAATTCGATTACACCCTAACTGCGGTTACCAACCCTAATGAAACAACCTTGAGCTACCGTTACAACTCGCAAACTGATAGCTGGCAAGCTGAGCCATAACCAAGGAGCCTATACGACCGTAGTTCGCAGGTCGCGCTTGGCAAACCCAAAATCCCATAAACGAATCCGCCTAAAGTACCGTTTAAAGTCATGCAGAAAAGCCCAAAATATAGTGTAGTGTGTGGAGCAATATTCGCGTGCAGCTAGCACCTATTCTGCGGCGGAGGCATCGCATGCATACCATTATTTTGACTGGTGATAGTGAAGCCAGCATTCACTGCCTGAAAACCATCAGCAGCAGCTATACAGTAAAACCTCTCAGCCCAACCACTGGTGCTGTGCATATTGGTGAATATCGATTAACTACCACCACCAGCATTCGATTGTTGGCGGTGCCGAAAGATTTATACGAGGAATTAGGTAGTGGCTTGATGGAACGAGCGATCGCCACCATTACCTTTGTCGATGGCTGCCAGCCCTCGGTGGATAGCGGCTACTTTGTCAATGAACTTGAAGAACAGGCTTTTCGCTTGGGCAAGCCCTTGATTGTGGCGGCAACCCGTGGCAATGCACCTAATGCCTTGAGCAGCGACGCCCTGCGCGAAGCCTTGGGCACATCGAGCTATGCCACTGTGGCAAGCTGTGAACTTCAGCAAATTAGTACCTTGTATCGGCTGATTGGCCAAGCGATTAAGCTAGCCCCATCGACAGCCCAACGCCATGCCCAATTGCAACAAGTGCTCAATCAATTGGTCAATGTGTCGCAATATCGGCTGCGGGGCATCGCCTTGGCAACTCACGAAGGCCTAACTTGTGCCCTAAGTTTCACCAAATCAAGCACCCATCAACGGATTAGTGGCTTATCCAAGGCTTTGTTAGATGTCTATCGCCAAATGGGCTATGCATGTGAATTGGGCTGGGCCAGTGCCTTAATTCTGCATGCCGATGAAGGCACGCTGATTGTCGAAACCCTTGGCGAATATCTCGTTACAATGTTATGCGATGATGATTTAGGCGATATTGATGCGCTACGACGTGATCTGAGCGCCGCATTAATGCCCCAACCAGTCGAGCCACAACTCCACGCCGCCTAAAAAAACGACGGGCTACCACATTGCTTGGTAGCCCGTCAACTATTTAATCAACCATAAATTGGCGTGGACGATCGGGATAATCAGCGCCAACCGCATCAACCCCCAAGCTCAAAATATGTTGATAATCTTGTTCAGGGCCGCCCCATGGGCTAACGAACAAATCGGCAGCATGGCAAGCTTCAACTTCCTCACGCGTCAACATCGCCCAGTAGGGCATCACCAAATCGGCATTCACCAATTTAGCCATAGCCGGCGCATCGGGCACGCGCGAGGCATAAATCACCCCAGTTGCCACGTCAGGCGCAATTGCTTTGAGCTGGCCTAATACCACATGATCAAACGAAATCGCCATGATTTGATCGCGCACATTCAATTCATCAAGCAAACGTACCAAGGCCACTTCGATATCGGGGTAGAAAATCGGGCCATTTTTTAGTTCAATCACCACTTTGGTGCGATCCTTGGCCCATTGCAAAACCTCGCGCAAAGTTGGCACGCGGCAATCGCTGAACGATGGATCGAACCATGAGCCAGCATCAAGCGCCTGAATTTCGGCGGCAGTGTGGTGACACACTAGACCTGAGCCGTTGGTAGTGCGATTGAGCGTTGGATCATGAATCACCATCAACTCGCCATCTTTGCTCAAATTAACATCTAATTCCACGGCATCGGCGCGTAAAGCCAAGCCACGTTGAAAAGCCGCCATGGTATTTTCAGGAGCATAGCCTGCTGCTCCGCGATGCCCAATTACAAATGGCCCTTTGCGTGCGCCAAACGGCTGTAACACAGCGACCTCCTTCACAAAAGCTTTTGGTTAATGCCATTGTGCAACGCCTCTGCAGGGCTGTCAATCTACGTCACCAGTTTGGGGATCGGTTGTTGGTGGGCGGGGATCGGGTAAAGAGTAGCGAAGATTTACGCTGCTATCGCCATATAACAATATTAAAATCTTTAACTTGCAATTAAAAAGTTTTAATATATACTTATGCACATCCACACATCAAACGGCACACCACTTCCAACAATTTCTCATCAACCCAACCTAACTAGGAGGATCAGCAATGCATCTATCTGTTCGGCGGTACGCACGGGTCGCGGTGGTTTTGAGCGTTTTAGGCTTGAGCTTGGCCCAAGGCGATGTGACCTTGGCCAAGAAAGAAGTCGAAGTTACGGTTGACCCACATACTATCGTGGCCAGTGATGGGAAGCCTGTAGACGTTATTACTGATGGCATTGTTTATGATCAATTTGGGGCGTATATCGCTGGTAACGCAGGAACTGGTGTTTTAGCCGAAGATGATCGAGCCGAAGCCGTTGACCCCAATGCTTTGCCTGCAACCCAAAGTGGCAGCCAAGAAGGCCTAAATTCGGTAATTGGGACTGATAATCGGGTGCGGATCACGGCAACGACCTCAGACCCCTATCGTCGGATTGGCCAAATTACTTTTAGCAGCGGCGGCGGCAACTATATTTGTACCGGTTGGTTGATCAGCGCCAACACCGTGGCAACCGCTGGTCACTGTCTCTGGAGCAACAACGCTTGGGTCACCAACGTTAAGTTCTACCCAGGCCGTAATGGCACATCAAACCCCTACGGCGGCTGTAACGCCACCAAACTCTTTACGGTTTCACAATGGCAAACCAGTGGCAGCCCCAACTACGATTATGGTGCATTCAAAATTAATTGTAGCGTTGGCAACCAAACTGGCTGGTTCGGCTTGCGTGCGCCAAGCAGCACTGGCTTAGTTGGCCAAGTAACCAATATTGCTGGCTACCCAGGCGATAAAGCTTCAGGCACGATGTGGTTCCACTCTGATACCGTGCGCAGCTACACCAGCTTACGCCTCTCGTATGCCAACGACACCTATGGCGGCCAAAGTGGCTCGCCAATTTGGAACAGCAGCGGCAGCTGCACCAACTGTTCGATTGGCGTACACACCAACGGCGGCACTAGCACCAACTCTGGTACACGGATCACCTCAACCGTCTTGAGCAACTTTAACACCTGGATCAATACCGCGCCATAAGCTGTTGTTGCAACTACCAAAAACGCCCTTGATCATTTGATCAAGGGCGTTTTACATTTACACCCGTACCCTTCTATCAATCCTCCCCCTTACAAGTAACCATGAGGCAGTAGCCCATTTAGCCTAGTTAGTATTCAATCCTTCGTAAGCTGCGGTCTAGGGTTATTGGCTTACCAAAAGATCGCCACTCCCACGGTCAAACAAGCGAATTGTCCTTATTCAATGTTTCGTTGCTTGGGTCATGCCGATTTCACGATTCGCGATCAGTGGAACAGGCCAGCCCTCTGATGTGGGAGTAGCTTGTATGACGTTGTTCATTCGAAGCCTAGTAATTCTGCTGATCGCTCTCGTGGCTCTACCGACCCAACCTTCGCATGCTGCGGATGTTGGACCATTGGCATTAACCCCAACCGAGCCACCAACACCAACCAACACACCCTTGCCAACCAATACACCTGAACCGGCAACCACTGCGCCTACTAGAGTTGTGTTGCCCACCAATACTCCCGAGCCAACCAGCATTGCTCAGCCAACTGGCATAGCACCAACTCAAGCCCCAAGCATTGAGCCAACGGCCACGCCAATTATCTCGGTACCAGGCATTACGGCCACGGCAACTCCAGAACAAAGCATTCCTAGCCCAACTCCCAGCCCTTCGCCAACTCCTGAACAACCAAGCGCAACGCCCATGCCCAGCGCAACTGCGATGCCGCAGCCAACTGCCAAGCCAGCAGCGCCACCAGCAGGCAACCAACCACCATTGCCACGCACCAGTAGCGCTGACACTGCCGCCTTATGGTTTATTGGCTTATTAGGTTTATTAGTCGGACTGATCGGCTTTGGCATTCAACGACGTGCCGCTTAGTGTTAACCAACGAGGTTTAAACGTATGAAGCAAGCATCCTCTCGTTATTCATTCAGCACACTGGTTGTGTGTTGCACCTTATTGGTAGCATTCGCAATCACCTTGTTGCCCAGTGCTGGCTCGGTCGCCTATGCCGCTGCCACCATCAGCGGACGTGCCTATCGCGACTACAACGCCAATGGCGTAATCGATAGTTTAGAGCCAGGCATTAGCGGCGTAACCGTCACGCTTTACAATGCCAGCAACACCGTCGTTGGTACAACGACGACCAATGCAACTGGTAATTACTCGCTAACCGACAGCGATCCAATTTATACCGGCCCATATCGGGTTGAGTTTAGTGATGCTCCAGCAACGGTTAAATCTGGCCCGATGGGTAGCAATTCAGGCTCAACCGTGTTGTTCGTTGCAGGCAGCACCGCTTCAGCCAATATGGGTTTCAACAACCCAGCCAACTACTGCCAAGATAATCCAACCTTGGTAACCAACTGTTTTAGCATGGGCCGCCAAGATCAAGCGCCCTCATCAACCTTTCACTCGATTGTCAGTTTCCCCTACACTGCTGGCAACACTGGCAATAGCCCAGCCCCAGGGGTTGATAGCCCAGCCCCAACCGATTTGGCCTTCGGCGCTGAAACTGGCCCAACCTTTGGTTTGGCTTGGCAACGCTCATCACGTAGCTTGTTCGCTAGCGCCGTCATGAAACGCCACGTTGGCTTTGGACCAAGCGGCACAGGCGCAATTTACCGCATTACCCCCAGCCCACGCACGGTCAGTTTGTTTCTCGATTTGAATACCGTGTTTGGGGCTGGTACTGCTGGGGTCGATCCACACCCCAACGGCACCGATCTGGTTCACGATTCAGCTGCATGGGACCCAGTGGGCAAAATTGCCCTCGGCGATATGGATATTTCCGAAGATCAAACCACGCTTTGGACGATCAACTTAGCCGATCGTCAACTGTATGAAATTCCAATTGGCCTAACCCCAACTGCGCCCAGCGCTGCTGCGATTGGTCGCTTTGCCGTGCCTGATCCAACCGATTGTGCCGCCAACGATCATCGACCTTATGCCGTGGCTGTCAACGAAGGCATGGTTTATATTGGGATGGTTTGTTCAGCCCAATCAACTGCTAGCGCCGCCAATCTGCGGGCTTATGTTTATCAATTTAATCCAAGCACCGATAGTTTTACCCAAGTTTTGAACTTTCCATTGAACCACACCCGTGGTTGTGCGGTTGTGCCTGGTTGTGCTAGCGCCAACTGGAACCCATGGCGCACCAACTTCACCGTCACCAATACCAACTTTGGCGGCGAGTATATCCAACCACAACCAATGTTGACCGACATCGAATTTGATAACGGCAACATGATTTTGGGTCTCCGCGACCGCTTCAGCGATCAAATGGGCTATCGCCAAAATGATACAACTGCGGGCAGCACTACCCTCTACATTGGCGACTCGGCTGGCGATATTTTGCGAGCTTGTAGCAATGGTAGTGGCTGGACGCTCGAAAGCAATGGGACTTGTGGTAGCATCAGCACCGCTGGGGCGGGCACCAACGAAGGCCCAGGCGGCGGCGAATATTACTTCCGCGATAATTACCCAGAACACGCCGAAGTCTCGCTTGGTGGCCTGTTGCAAATCCCAGGCAAGCCTGATATTGTCCAAACGATTTACGACCCAATCTTCGACTCAGCCCAATATTTCGATGGCGGGATTTTGTGGCTCAACAACAGCACTGGCGCTCGAACTCGGGCTTACCGGATTTACGATAGCAATGCCCAACCTAACACGCTAGCTAAAGCTGGTGGTTTAGGCGACCTCGAAGCCTTGTGCGATGCCGCGCCAATCGAAATTGGTAATCGGATTTGGAATGATACTGATAGTGATGGGGTTCAGGATGCTGATGAAAATGCGCTCGCTAACGTAGCTGTGCGCTTGTATGCGCCTGATGGCACAACTGTGCTTGGTAGTGCTACAACTGATGCCAATGGTAACTATCGTTTCTCGTCGTTGGCTGGCACTAGCACCCCTAGCACCATCTTCAACATCGCTGGCTTACAACCAAACCAAACTGGCTATTCAATTCGGGTTGCTTCAGTTCAAGCAGCCTTGACCAACAAAGTCTTGACGGCGGCAAATAGCAACAGTGGCACGAATAGCGATGTTCGCGACTCTGACGCAACGATCAGTGGCGCTGATGCGATTATTACCTTCAACACTGGCGTTGCTGGCGATAACAACCACAGCTATGACATCGGTTTTACCACCTATAGCCTAGGCAACCGCGTTTGGTACGATACCAACAATAACGGCACGTTCGATGCTGGCGAACAAGGCATTAGCGGAGTCAGCGTCAGCCTCTTTGCTGATAGCGATGCTAACGGGATTCCCGATAGCGGCACAGCCTTGACCACCCAAACAACCACGAGCGCTGGCTGCTATCGCTTCGATGGCTTAGCGCCCGAAAGCTACGTTGTTCGAATCAATCCTAGCAACTTTACGATTGGCAATCCACTCGCTGGCTATCGTAGCAGTATGGTTACGTCTGGCAGTGCCAATAATGATATCGATAACGATGATAATGGCATCGAAGGCCCAATTCTCGCAACCGATGGGGTTTTGAGCCATGTCATTACGCTTGGCGGCAATGAACCAACCAACGAAACTGATTTGTGTAGCACCGATCCGGCTGAACCAGCTACTAGCACGAATCTCTCGGTTGATTTCGGGTTCTTCAAGCTGAGCGTCGGCAATCGCATTTGGGAAGATGCTAACAATAATGGGTTGTTGGATGTTGGCGAATCGGGCATCGATGGGGTAAATGTTGCCCTCTACAATTCATCGAATGCCTTGATTGCTAGCACCAGCACGACTGGCGGTGGTAACTATAGTTTTGCTAGCTTGTTACCTGGCGATTATTACATCGAGGTCACACCACCAGCCAACTATATTTCCAGCACTGGCACTTCTGGCAGTCCAACTGGCACCTATGAGCCAGCACCCGATCCCGACAACAATATTAATAATGATGATAATGGCTCAACCAGCGGCGCAATCGTCAACACCGCCCAATTAACATTAACTCCAGGTAATGCCGGTGCGCAAAGCGCGACGATTGTCAATAATGCCAATGGTTCAACCGACGATACCACGTTGGATGTTGGTTTGTTCCAACCTTTGGCAGTCGGTAACTACGTTTGGAACGATGCGAATAACAATGGTGTCTTCAATGGTGGCGAAACCGGAATCAGCGGCGTAGCAGTCACACTCTATCGCGCTGGCTCAAGCACCGTGCTTGGCACAACCACCACCAACGCCACAGGCTACTATCACTTTGCCCTCCTTGGCGCTGGCGATTATGAAGTTGAACTTGATGCCAGCAACTTCTCAGGTGCAGGCGCGTTGGTCGGCTACACCAGTAGCACGGGCACGGCAGGCAGCCCAACCGGAGCCTACGAAGCAGCACCCGATCCCGATAACAATATTGATAGCGACGATAACGGCTCGATTGTTGGCACGCTGGGCACAACGGGCGTGATCAAGAGTGCCGCGATCAGCCTTGCCGCAGGGGCCGAGCCAACTGGTGAAACCAACGGCAGCGGCGATGCAACCATTGATGCCAACAGCAACTTGACGGTTGACTTTGGGGTCTATCAACCACTCAGCCTTGGCAATCGCATTTGGAACGATGCCAACAACGATGGCTTACGTAACAACGGCGAAACGGGCATTGCCAACGTGACGGTCGATCTCTATATGGATCGTGATAACAGCGGCGCAATCGATGCCGCCGATGCCCCAACGGTCGCCAGCGTGCAAACCAATGCTAGCGGCTACTATTTGTTCAGCAATTTATTAGCTGGTGATTATTGTGTTGCCATTCCAAGCAGCAACTTCACGGGTGCGGGAGTCTTGGTTGGTTTCAGCAGCAGCACTGGCGCAGCCGCTGCAACTGGCGCATTTGAACCAGGCCTCGATCCCGATAGCGACAACGCCGACGATAACGATAACGGTTCGGTCGTTGGCGCACTTGGCACAACGGGCAGCGTTCAAAGTGCCTGTTTCAGCCTTGCCGCAGGCGCAGAGCCAACTGGCGAAGCTGATAGCAACGGCACTGGTGGCGCAAACGATGCCAACAGCAACTTAACGGTTGACTTCGGCTTCTATCAATTGCCCAGCCTTGGTAATTTGATTTGGCGCGATGCTGATAACGATGGCTTGTTCAATAACGGTGAAACCGGCATTGCTGGCGTAAATGTTGATCTGTATGCTGATGATGGCGACGGCAGCTTCGATGCTGGCGATAGCTTCATCCGCCAAACTACCACCAACGGAACGGGAGTTTATAGCTTCGCTAATCTGTTGCCAGGTGAATATTTGGTCGTGCTGCCTGCTGGCAATTTCACCACAGGCAACGTGCTTGAAAATCATGTTAGTTCAACGGGTGGCGGCAGCGAACCAGCTAGCGACCCCGATAACGACACCAACAATGATGATAATGGCACGACGATTGGTACACTTGGCACTACTGGCGTTATCGCGAGCCAAGCAATCAGCTTGAATGCTGGCAGCGAGCCAACCAACGACGGCGACACCGACCCAAATACCAACCTAAGCCTTGATTTAGGGGTCTTCCCATTAGGCAGCATTGGCAATTTGGTCTGGTACGACACCAACAATAACGGCATCTTCGATAACGCTGAGCAAGGGCTGAGCAATATCACCGTAACTTTAGCAACTCCAGGTGCTGATAACCTGCCATGTACCGCCGATGATGTCGTGATTGGTAACCAAACCACTCCAGCCTCAGGCGCTTACAATTTTGCAGGTTTGATGCCAGGCAATTATGTCATCTCATTCAGTGGCTTGCCCGCAGGCTATGTCTTCACCCAACCAAATGTTGGCGGCGACGACACGATTGATAGCGATGCAAATGCCACAGGCTGTGCTGGCATCATCGCCTTGGGCGTTGGCGAAAACGACGATTCAGTCGATGCTGGCGCATATCAACCATTGGCGGTTGGTAACTACGTTTGGAACGATGCCAACAACAACGGTGTTCTCAACGCAGGCGAAACTGGAATCAGCGGCGTAACTGTCAACTTGTACCGCGAAGGTTCAAGCACGGTTCTGGCGACCACTACCACCAATGCCACAGGCTACTATCACTTTGCAGTGCTCAGCGCAGGCAATTATGTGATTGAGCTTGATGCCAGCAACTTCTCAGGTGCAGGCGCGTTGGTCGGCTACACCAGCAGCACGGGCACAGCAGGCAGCCCAACCGGAGCCTACGAAGTTGCTCCCGATCCCGATAACAACATTGATAATGACGACAACGGCTCAATCGTTGGCACGCTGGGCACAACGGGCGTAATTCAAACCGCCAGTGTAACCTTGGCCGACAACAGCGAACCAACCGGCGAGACCAACGGCAGCGGCGACACCACCCCTGATAGTTTCAGCAACTTGACGGTTGACTTTGGGGTGTATCAACCACTCAGCCTTGGCAACCGCATTTGGAACGATGCCAACAACGATGGCTTACGCAACAACGGCGAAACCGGCATTGCCAACGTGACGGTCGATCTGTACATGGATCGTGATAGCAGCGGCGCAATCGATGCAGCCGATGCCCCAACGGTCGCCAGCGTGCAAACCAATGCTAGCGGCTACTACTTGTTCAACAATTTATTAGCTGGTGACTACTGTGTCGCCATTCCAAGCAGCAACTTCACCGGAGCTGGGGTCTTGGTTGGTTTCAGCAGCAGCACGGGCGCAGCCGCCGCAACGGGAGCCTTCGAGCCAGGCCTCGATCCCGATAGCGACAACGCTGACGATAACGACAACGGCTCAGTTGTTGGCGCACTTGGCACAACGGGCAGCGTTCAAAGCGCATGTTTCAGCCTCGCCGCAGGTGCCGAGCCAACCAGCGAAGCTGATAGCAATGGCACGGGCGGCTCGATCGATGCCAACAGCAACTTAACGGTTGACTTCGGCTTCTATCAATTACTCAGCCTTGGCGATTTGGTCTGGGATGATGCCAACAATGATGGCTTGGTCTCAGGTGGCGAAACCGGCATCGCTGGCGTAACCGTGGCCTTGTATGCTGATGATGGCGATGGCAGCTTCGATGCTGGCGATAGCTTCATCCGCCAAACCACCACGATCGCTGGCGGCTTGTACAACTTCGATCAACTCTTGCCAGGCAACTATATTGTGGTCTTGCCAGCGGGCAACTTTACAACTGGCAATATTTTGCAAGGTTGGGCTAGCTCAACTGGCGGCAGCAGCGAACCTGCCAGCGACCCCGACAACGACATCAACAACGATGATAATGGCACGACGATTGGCACCCTTGGCACAACTGGGGTCATCGCCAGCAATGCGATCAGCTTGAATGCTGGCAGCGAGCCAACCAACGACGGCGACACCGACCCAAATACCAATCGTTCGCTCGACTTTGGGGTCTTTACCTTGGGCGGCTTGGGCAATTATGTCTGGTTCGATACCAACGGCAACGGCATCCAAGATGGCACTGAAAATGGCGTTGGCGGCGTAACTGTCACACTCTACACGCCTGGCCCCGATAACCAACCATGTACCGCCGATGATGTCGTGATCGGCAGCCAAATTACTAGCGGCACTGGCAACTATAGCTTTGGCGATTTGCAACCAGGCAGCTATTTGGTCAAGTTCAGCGACTTGCCAGCAGGCCATGTCTTTACCCAGCCAAATCTGGGCGGCAACCCGGCAAATGACAGTGATGCCAACCAAATTACTGGCTGTAGCGGCTTGGTCACAATCAATGTCGGCACGTATAACGACACAATCGATGCTGGGATTTACCAATTAGCTGGCTTAGGCAACTATGTCTGGCACGATCTCGATATCGATGGGATTCAAGATGGCGGCGAACAGGGCATTGCCAATGTGACAGTGCGCTTGTACATCGACAACAACACCGATGGCACACCTGATGGCGCAGCAATTAGCAGCACCTTCACCGGAGCCATGGGCGATTACTTCTTTGGTCAATTGCCACCAAACTCCTATTTGGTTGAATTTGTCGCCCCAAGCGGCTACTTCTTCACCCAACAAGGCGCAGGCAGCGACCCAACCATTGATAGTGATGCTGACACCACCACTGGCCAAGCAGCAACCGTTACGCTTGCCAGCGGCGATTCCAACCCGAATATCGATGCAGGTTTGTATCAATTGGCCAGCTTAGGCGACACGATTTGGTACGATACCAACATCAACGGCATCCAAGATAGTGGCGAAACTGGCGTGAACGGCTTGACGGTCAACTTGCTCGATAGCAGCAATGTGGTAATCGACACAACCACCACGGTCAATGGCAACTACCAATTCACTGACTTGATGCCAGGCGTTGGCTATTATGTTGAGTTCACCAAGCCTACCAACTACAACTTCAGCCAAGCCAATGTTGGGGCAAACGATGCAATCGATAGCGATGCCAACCCAGCCAACGGCTTGAGCACATTGATTACCTTGGCTTCGGCTGAGAACAACCCAACCATCGACGCAGGCATTTATGAATTAGCCAGCGTTGGCAACTTGGTTTGGGAAGATCAAGATGGCGACGGCATTCAAGACGGTACAGAGCCAGGCGTTGGCGGTGTGATTATCCGCATCTACGACAATAGCAACGCTTTGGTCGATACCCAAACGACCGCTCCAACTGGGGTTTATAGCTTCACAGGCTTGATTCCAGCGACTTACACGATCGAGTTCCAACAACCAGTTGGCATGGAATTTACCACACCAAACGTTGGCGGCGACGACACCGTTGATAGCGATGTAAACCCCAATACGGGAATCACTCCTGCGATCGACTTAGCCGCTGGCGAAAACGACATGACCTGGGATGCTGGGGTTTACACACCAGTCAGCTTAGGCGACTTGGTTTGGAACGACATCAACAACAATGGTATCGTCGATGGTAGCGAAGCTGGCATTGAAAACGTGGCGGTTGATATCTATCGCGATACCAATGCCAATAATCAACCAGACACTGGCGAAATGGTTGCCAATACCCTCACCGATGCTAACGGCAACTATTTGTTTACTGGTGCGCTACCTGGTGAGTACATCGTGGTTCTGCCAAGCAGCAACTTTGCTACAGGCGCAGTACTCGAAAATTATGTCAGCAGCACTGGCAACTTTGGCGCTCAACCAACGCCATTCGAGCCAGCCAGCGACCCCGATAACGACATTAACGACGACGATAACGGGATCACCTTCGCCGGCGGAGTCAAGAGCTTAGTCGTCACCGTTTTGGCCAATAGCGAGCCAACCAACGACGGCGATAGCAGCGCCAATAGCAATTTGAGCATCGACTTCGGCGTGTTCATCCCAGCCAGCCTTGGTAGTATCGTTTGGTACGATACCGATGCTAACGGCCAATACACCCCCGGCGATAGTGGCGTACCGGGCGTGATTGTAACGCTCTATGACATCAACGGTACGGCGATCATCAGCACGACCACCGATGCCAACGGCGGCTACCAATTCACCAACTTGCCTCCAGGCAGTTATCTGGTTGGTTTCGACAACTTGCCTCCAGGCTTCGTCTTTACCCACGATGATATGGGCAACGATGCCAGCGATAGCGATGTTGATCCCAACACTGGCTTGAGCGACATCATTGTCTTGGTTCCAGGCGATAACAATGGCACAATTTACGCTGGCGTAACCACACCAAACGCGATCGAGTTGGCTGATTTCAGCGCAATTCGTGAAGCTGGCAATGTGGTCGTTCAATGGACAACCGTCAGCGAATCAAAAACCCTTGGCTTCCATTTGTATCGCAGCAGCGATGGCAATCGCGCCAATGCAGTGCGCGTCACCAGCAGCATGATCGCTGCTCAAGGCCGTAGCGGTGGTGCAAGCTACCGCTGGCTCGACAGCAACGTCGATGATAGCAGCACCTATACCTATTGGTTGGTGGAAACCGAACTCGATGGCACAATCAACGAGTATGGCCCAGCCAGCACCAATGGCACGCAGGCTAATAGCTATCGAATCTTCGCACCAATGACCACTCGGTAATCGCGTCGGTAAGGGCTGGCTGGCATCATGCTAGTCAGCCCTTAATTTTTACACTGAGGATTGTGGCATATGTGGCATTATCTTGCTCTTTTTGGCATTCTTTGTTCGTTCGCCTTCAATCCACCACAGCATGCCTCGGCGCAACCAGCAATTCAAACTCGCGCAACCATCAATGAAACCCCAAACGGTTTACAAATCGAATGGCAAGCGGCCAAAGCAGTGCGGCCATTTGCCGTTTTAGTCGCCGATGCTTGGCAATTTCAGCCAACGCTCCAAGCGCTTAGTCTCGATCACCAAAGCATCAATCAACTCGTCGATTTGCCAGTACCAATGATTGTGTTGCGCGAAGGTCGGTTTCGCGGCCAACGCTTGGTCGTGCTGCAACCCCAAACAACATTCAATCAACAAACTATTACCCAAGCCAGCGTCTCTGTTAGTAACGCCCAATTGTTGAATGATCCTCATCGCTTGATTGATCAGCCGTTTCAATTACCCAAAAGCGTGCCCAGCCCGCAACTAGGCCAAGGCTGGCGCGTCATTGTCAATCAAGCAGGCATGCAGCAATTAACGGGTGCAAGCTTGGAGCAAGCAGGCATTAACTTAGCTACCCTCGAACGTTATAGCCTGCAACTGTGGTATAAAAATCAACAATTGGCGATTGAGGAGCAAGGCACGCTCGACGGCAGCTTTGATCGCAACGATGCAATTTGGTTTTATCAACCCAGTGTTGGCGACCGTTGGAATACAACCAGCAGTGTGTGGCTCAAAATCGGGGCCGCCCACAGCAGCCCAAAAATCCAGCAAATCAGCATCGATCCAACTGGCCTGCCAACCAGCACCCAAGCCTACCAAACCAGCACATGGTATGCTCCAAAAATCTATGATTCGTTGCAGGCTGGCAATGATGGTGACCATTGGTTTAGCGCCGATTTAAAGGCTGGCCCAGATCTCAACCCAATTACCCAGCAAATTTGGCTCACCAGCACCTTGCCACTCGCGACTGGCCCAAGCACAGTTACCTTGAATGGTATTGTCTACACCAGCGCTGCCACCAGCATAGCAATCACCAGCAGCCAACGGATCAATCTTAATTTGAATAGTGGTATTTTTACCAAATCGGCTCAACTTGCGCCAAGCCAAAACCTGCAACTGGCAATCGCCAGCACCCAGCAAATCAATGGGATTTCGCTTGATCGGCTGGTTTGGCAGCGGCCTGTGCTGCTCAACGCCAACTACCAATCGTTTCAATGGCAAGCATTACGTAAAGCCAATTATCAAATTAGCAACCAGCCCAACCAAGCAGTCAGCTATAACGTGAGCAATCCATGGCAACCACAGCGCATGCAATTTCAAAATAATACGCTGGCCGCCAATCCAGGCGATTATCTGTTGGTCAATCCCGCCAACCTTCCACAGCCCAGCATCCAAGCCAGCGCCACGGTTAATTGGGCTACACCCGCCAAAACAATCTACCTTGCACCCAAGCAATGGCATAGCCTTATTCAACCATTAATCAATCGTCGTCAGCAGCAGGGTTGGCAGCCTTTGTTAGTCGATGTTCAGGCGATTTATGATCGTTGGAGCAGCGGCAATGTTGATCCGTTGGCGATTCGCAATTTTATGCGCTACCTCGCCAGCACATGGTCGCAAGCACCTCAATCGTTGGTTTTAGTTGGTGATGGCACGATCGATCCGTTGAATTATCTAGGCCGCAACAATCCAAATATAATTCCACCATTGCCTGCCTATAGCGATCCATGGCTTGGCGAAGTTGCCTGCGACACGTGTTTTGTCCAACTTGATGGCGCGAATCCCTTGGATGACCCAATGCCCGACCTACAAATTGGGCGCTTGCCCGCCAAAACCAGCACCGAAGTCAGTAACTTAATCAACAAAATCAACGCTTACGAAAACGCTCCAGCCGATCTGCGCTGGCGTTCGCGCCAAGTCTATATTGCTGATAATTACAAAACAGCCAATGGTCAGGCCGATTATGCTGGCGATTTTGCAGCATTGAGCGATGCAATGCTCAGCTATCAACCAAGTCAGCTCGATATTCAGCGCATCTATTACGACCCTTGGCGCAAAACCAACAACGGTCTGCCACAAACTGATCCTTGGCGGATTGCCAGCGCCGACCAAGCTCGCCAAAAAACCTTTGAGCAACTTAATCAAGGGGCGGCAGTAGTGACCTACGTTGGCCATAGCCATCAATATCAATGGGCCATTACCGATTTGAGCAATAGCCAGCCCTATCTGTTGAGTTTGTACGATAGCGACCGCTTGCAAAATAGCCCAGCCCTGCCGATGATCTTGGAGATGACTTGTTTGACGAGTGCCTTTCAAACCCCCGCGTGGAGTGGTACGAGCCTTGATGAACGTTTGGTGTTACAACCGCAGGGTGGCGCAATTGCCACTTGGGGTTCAGCGGGCTTAGGTGTGGCCCATGGTCATGATTTGCTCAACGAAGGCTGGTGGCAACGCATGTGGAGCAATCCTAGCCAAACACCCATTGGTACAGGAGTACTAGCAGGCTTATTGCACTTGTTCAGCGATGGTGGCTGTTGCCAAGATAGCCTGCAAAGCTCGATTCTTTTGGGTGATCCCAACAGCTTATTACAACACCAAGAGCGTCAAGCTATCTACCTACCAGCAATTATTAAATAATCACATAGCTACAGAACTAGTGTTATCTAGGACTAATGGGCTACTCTCTTAAAATCCCCTCTTGCATCCAACACGACTAAAGAGTAGCTCATATATGCACCCGAATGATTCAACGGTTAAATCAGCTAAAACCCCTATTCTAGTAGTAGTATGATCAAACCTAGGATGAGCCAAATACCTGTGTGGGGGATCTTTTACGCGGGGGCGTATCCCTCATTTTCAAAAGCCATGACCTAAATCAAGATAGTACCTTTATGCTAGCTTTTTGGTGGCTTAAGCAGCTAAAGCTACTACTATAATGCAAATGCATTTATTCAACACTTGATACTTAATTCTTTACCAATATTCATGTACGTTCTTCGGAAGGGCATCGTTGACGATGTTTTGCGACGTAGAACTCTTTGGCTATGTGGCAAACATTTTTACCTCACCCAGCCATGCTGAGGAACTAGGAGCACCAGATGGTCGTTTTGATCACGGAGAGTAATGAGCTTCGCCAACGGTTTATCGACCGTTTTGAAGTTTTGGCCATGCCATTAATGGTGACAACGCCACGCATGATCAATGCATGCTTTCAACAATTTGTTCCCGAGCGGATTTTTGTCGATGCAAGTATCTGCACCCCTGGCTTAATTCGTTGGCTCGATCAATGCGACGATGCAGAAATTATTTTGATCGCCAATTCGCGTGGCTCGATTCGCCATGCGCCACGTGGTGCGATTATGTATATTCACCCTTCGTTAGAACCAGAAGATATTGTGCCACTCTTGCCACTGCGCCAAGATGCCAATAGCGCCGCCTAAACGCCTGCGAAGCCTGTTGATTTGAGAGCATCAACAGGCTTCAAGCATATTCGCCCCAATTTTGTTCCCTATTTCAAACCCAGTTTTTCATATAAACTCTAAGTAATGGAAATCAAATTAACATCTCTCCGCAGCATTAATTGGGGTTAGCTGCACTGTAGTAGCTCAGGCATTCCCCAACAATGATGCAAAGGTGATAGATCAATGAGATTTCCACCCTTGATTACCCCCACTCTGCGCCTCTGCGTTAAATCAAAAGGCAACCCCTAGGATTGCCTAAATCTATCTGGTGAATTCGGTTATTGCTCTAAACTACGAGGCTGATTAGTTCTCACTGCCGATCCCCAACCACCGATCCCCAGCCCCCTATTTCGATGACTGGCGGGCTATTGACGGGCTGGGTTCAGCGGTGCATAGTGTTTCCAACATCTGATCAGTCAGATGATCGATCGCTGGCTCAGCCGTTTCGCTGCCTTGAGCCAAAATGTCGCGCAAGGCCGCACGTGCTCGATGTAACCGCACTTTCAATGCCGAGGGTGTTATCTGCAATAAATTGGCGGCTTCCTCGGTGCTGTAATGCTCAATATCCCGGGCAATCAAGGCCGTCCGCAAGCTTTCGGGCAATTGCTCGATCGCGCTGCGTAATTCAGCACTCAACTCACGATCCAAAACCCATAATTCAGGCCGTGGGCTGGCACTCTCCAAATCAAACTGCTCGTCGATTGGCACGGTTTGTGCTCGCTTGCGCCGCAACCGCATAAAACAGGCATTGACCACAATGCGTTGGAGCCACGCGCCCAAGGCACCATCACCACGATATTGCTCGATTTTACGGCACGCTTCAATAAAGCTCTCTTGAATTACATCTTCGGCTTCATCGGCATCACCCACCATGCGGAGGGCCACATGATATAAACGTGAAGCATGGCGTTTTAGCAGGCAAGTACAAGCCATACGCTCACGCCGCCGCAAGGCCTGAATCAACTCTGATTCCTCTTGATAGTAGGTGGCATCAATTTCCCATGGCTTTTGCATCGCACTTCCTTAACTGCAAACCAATCCATGTAACCATTGTACAAGCAAACGCATCAAGAATATGTAACAGCAAAATGGAGGGTTGTCTATGTTTTTCCAACGGTTGTATCACGATGGTTTAGCCCAAGCAAGTTATTTAGTCGGTTGCCAAAAAACTGGCGAAGCTTTAGTCATTGATCCGCATCGTGATAGTGCAGTCTATTTGAATGCAGCGCAAGCGGCTGGTTTGCGCATCAGCGCAATCACCGAAACTCATATTCACGCCGATTTTGTCTCGGGCAGTCGCGAGTTGGCCCAGATTACAGGCGCAAAACTGTATCTTTCAGCAGCGGGTACAGCGGCTTGGCAATATGCTTTCGCCAGCAGCAGCCCCAATGTGCAGTTGATCAACGATGGCGATAGCTGGATGGTTGGCAATTTGAAGATCGAGGTCTTGCATACCCCAGGCCATACGCCAGAACATATGATTTTTATGCTCACCGACACGCCTGCTGGCGATGAACCAATGGGCATTTTCACCGGCGATTTGTTGTTTGCTGGCGATGTTGGCCGTCCCGACTTGCTCGAAAAAGCCGCTGGAATTCAAGGCACCAGCGAGGCCGGAGCCAAAGATTTGTTCAAATCGTTGCAGCGGGTCGCTGCCTTGCCCGATTTCTTACAAGTTTGGCCAGGCCATGGTTCGGGCAGCGCTTGTGGCAAAGCATTGGGAGCCGTGCCGCAAAGCACCTTGGGCTACGAAAAGAAAGTTAATTGGGCCTTCAAATATCATAACGAAGGCGATTTTGTGGCCGCTGTGCTCGATGGTCAGCCAACGCCACCACCCTATTTCGCTGCGATGAAGCGCATCAACCGTGATGGCCCTGAGTTACGCCCGCAACGTTTGCCAGCCCTCAGCCTTGCCGAAATTAATCTTGATAATCGGTTAGTCGTCGATTTACGTTCGGCCAATGATTTTGCTCAAGCCAGCATTCCAGGCGCACTCAGCCTGACCAGCGGCGCGATGCTCAATCGCTGGGCTGGTTGGTTTGTACCTGTCACAAGCAAGGTTGTGTTAATTGGCACTGCCGAAGCAGCCAAAACAGCCCAAACCGAACTAAGCATGATCGGCATCGACCAAATTGAAGGCTATATCACGCCCGATGTGCTAAACAAATGGCTCAAAACTAATCCAACTCAAAGCTATCAACGGGTGCCAGCCGCCAATTTGAGCGAACAACTTGATCAGGCATTTGTGCTCGATGTGCGCACTCCCGAAGAATATGCCAACGGTCACGGAGCTAAGGCGGTCAACATTCCATTAAATGAATTGCCCAAGCGCATAGCCGAAATTCCCAATGATCAACCGTTGATTGTGCATTGTCAGGCTGGTGGGCGTTCGCCAATCGCCATGAGTTTGCTCAAACCACATTTCAGCCAAGCCATGGTTGAGATGAGCGACGGCTGGAATGGTTGGTATCAATTGCAAAAGGAGCGTCACGTATGATCAACGAATTAAGCGTGCAAGAGCTACAAGTGTGGGCCAACCAACAAACGATCTTTTTGATCGATGTGCGTGAGCCAGCCGAATATGCCACGGGCCATATCAAAGGCAGCACTTTGATGCCCTTGAGCCAACTCAACAATTATCGTAACCAAATCCCACATGATCTGCCAGTCGTGGTGGTTTGTCGCTCAGGCCAACGCAGCAGCATGGCCGCCCAATGGCTCGCAAGCAATGGCTGGAGCAACATCTATAACACGCGTGGCGGCATGCTGGCTTGGAGCAAAGCTGGCTTACCTGAAGAACGCTAGCAAGAGGATACCAACCAGATCATGAGTATAAGTTTGATTGTGCTAGCGCTGCTGGTCGGCGCTAGCATCGGCCTCACCTTGGGAATGTTGGGCGGCGGCGGCTCAATTTTGACCGTACCAGCCTTGGTCTATGTGCTTGGGCTAAGCGCTCACGACGCAACCACCAGTTCATTGGTGATTGTTGGCCTGAACGCCGCTTTTGGCGCATGGCTGAATTGTCGGCGTGGCCCGTGTATGTTGCGTCATGCCTTTGTATTTGGTGGCATCGGATTGGGCGCAGCCTTTTTGGGCGCACGAGTTTCGCAATATATTCCAGAGGTTTGGCTATTGACGATGTTTGGTAGCCTGATGCTGATTATCGGCAGTATGATGTTGCGACCCAAAGTTCAAGCCAAAACTGACGAACAAGCGATCGCCTGGCCAGCAGTGGTTATGGGCGGGCTAGGCGTTGGCTTTTTGACCGGATTCTTGGGTGTTGGCGGCGGATTTTTGATTGTGCCAGCTTTAGTGTTATTGCTGCATATGCCAATGCGCACCGCCATTAGCTCATCGCTGATTGTGATTGCACTAAATAGTAGCGCTGGCATTTTGGGCCATTTGCAGGGCAGCCATTTTGATTGGACACTGATTGGCTTGATTATCAGCGGCGGCGTAGTTGGCAATTTACTGGGAACCCGCTTCGCTCAAAAAGTTCAAGTTCAAACCCTGCAACGTAGCTTTGCCTTCTTCGTGATTGCCCTCGGCATCTTCCTCGTGATTAAAAACTTCCCCTTAGCTTAATTGCAATGGCGCTGTTGTTGCGGCAGGAGCGCCATTTGCCAAACAATTCCACAGTATCGAGAAGCCTATGCTATAATCGGCAGGGTTGATGGTTCGTGATCTGTGTGAGGCATTGAGTTTGAGCTACGTTTTACCGCTTGGCCCGTTTCACCCCGACTGGCAAACCCCGATGCGCATGGTCTTACGGGTTGAGGGCGAACAGATTGCTGATGTTGAATTTCGTGATGGCTACACCAATCGCGGCATTAGCGAGCGTTTGACGCGCACCACCATTCCTCAGGGATTACACCTTGTGAGCCATATTTGTGCCGCTGATAGCCATTCCCACTCGTTGGGTTTTTGCTTGGCACTCGAGCAATTGCTTAAAATTAATACTTCGGAGCGAGCTGCTGCCTTGCGCTTGCTTGCCTGCGAAGTCGAACGCGCCACCGTCCATCTCAGTACAATGAAAGAAGTGCTGACGATTTTGGGCTTGCAACGTGATGCTGACCATGTACAAAAGCTGCATCATGGCTTATTTGAAGTAATGCAACACTTATGCGGCACGAGTTCGCCGCCCAACTATATTGTGCCAGGTGGCGTGCGCCAAGATCTCAGCAGCACCGAACAAGAATCGATGGCCTTGCAATTTCGCCGCCTCGAACGCTTGATGTATCGCTTCGTTGATCGCTTTATCGATCATCGCGGGGTTTTGCGGCGTTGCGTGGGCGTTGGCGTGCTCAGTCGCGAGGCTGCCGAACAATTTGGGGTGCGTGGGCCAATGGCGCGGGCCGCAGGCATCGGCTTCGATGCCCGAATTGATCGCGCCTATGGTGCTTATGCTCAGTTTCCACCAAGCCGCGTAACCCAAGAGCGCGGCGACGTTTATGCCCGCTTGGTGATTTTTTCGCTAGAAGCATTTGAAAGCCTTAAATTGGCAATTCGGGTGCTGGCCAATTTGCCCAGTGGCGATTGGGCTGGCAACGCACCCGATAGCGTACCCCAAGGCAGCGTTACCTCGAATATCGAATCGGCGCGGGGCACGCTACGCTATACCGTCCAAAGCAATGGGGTCAAATTAACTAGCGTGCGAATCGATGCACCACGCCAATTTGATCGCTTGATTGCCCGCACCATCTTGGCCGGAATGAACATCGACGACGCACCCTTAATTATCGCCTCGGCAAGTGCTTGCACTGCCTGTAGCGAAGAATAACGCATGAACGGACAAACACTCCTCACCCTTGCGCCCTTTGGGCTGCTGATGATCATCGCTTTGGTCAGTTGGTTGACTGGTCAGCGTTTGCGCACGCGCTTGTTGGGCTTAATCGCCAGTGGCTTGACGCTGGTAGCACTGGCAATCGTTTGGTGGCTCGCCCAAGGCGATTTACCGCTCGATGTTGGGCAACGCGCTTGGCTAAGTAGCTATGGCGTTGGCCCCAACCCGCTGATGCGTTCGCTGCTGACCTTGCACCTCGATGGCTTGAGCTTGCTGTTTGCCGCAATCACTCTATTGCTCACCAGCATTGGCTTTGCCCACTTGGCCTTGGCCTTGGGCCGTGGCTTGGTTGGTTATGGTCGGCTCTGGTCGGGCATTGCAATTATGGTGTTTGGCAGTTTGCTGGGCATTTTAGCTGGCGATTTGCTGCTGTTGGCTTTTGGCTGGGGCTTGGCCTTGTTGGGCAGCACTCTGGCCCGCCAAGTTGTGGGCAGCGATGATCAACGTACACCTTCGGCCTTGGGCATGAGCGGATTAAGTGGCTTTGCCATTTTGGTCGCCGTGCTTAGTCAGTCGGTGCGCCCCGAAGATGTGCTTGATGGCTCGTTTGTAATGGCCGACATTGGAGTTGGCCAATATTTGCGCACGTGGTTGCCGCTAGCAGTTGGAGTAGGCATCGCGCTCGGCTTCCCGCCATTTGGCCGCGTGCTGAGCGACGATGAAGATACGACTCCAGCGTTGCATGGCTTGATCATTAGTGCTGGCGTGCCAGTTTTGGCAGTCTACACATTTTTGCGTTTCTTCGGGCTCAATCTTGGCACATGGCCGGAAGCATGGTTTGCGGCGTTGAGCTATGTTGGCGCTTTGGCCAGCATCGTTGGCGCAGCCTATGCCTTACGAGCAACCCGTTTTGGCCCCTTGGTTGGCTGGCAAGCGGTCGCGCAATGGGGCAATGTCGCCATGGCCTTAGGTCGCTACGAGCCAAATCTGCCACTCGGCGGCGAGCACAACACCGCCGTGGTGATGGCAACCCTCACAATCACCGTCACAACCTTGGTGGCAACCATGCTCGGAGCCATGGCCTTGGGTACGTTGGAGCGCCGCAGTGGCAGCGACCTGATCGCCAAACAACCAGCCTTAGGTGCACCATTACGCGCCGCTGGTTTAGCCTATGCCCTTGCCACTGCCGCCGCCGTCGGCTTGCCTGCGTTGCCAAGCTTTTGGGCACGTCGCTGGCTGATGGATTATACGGGCGCTGGTGGTTGGAGCATGGGAGTCTTTTTCGTCAGCAGTGGTTTGCTATTACTCTCATTTATTGGCTCGAATGCGCTGTTTTGGCGGGTCGATCCGCAACGCCCTGTTACCCCAGTTGATGCTGGTCGCGCCAATGATGGTTTATTGCTCGGCTTGAGTTTGCCCTTGATTGGCCTGAGCTTGGTTCCTGAAGTTTTAGTTTGGTTGTTGCAACCAGCCTTGCGCACGTTACAAGCAGTGCCTAGCCCAATGGATGATCTTGGGAGCATGAGCTGGGGCTTGCGCGGCAGTTTGGTGCTTGGTTTTATGCTGTTGCTTTTTGGCTGTTTTCGCTCACAACGTCAGGCAATGATGCCTTGGAATGGTGGCGAACAACCTGATCGTGATGATGGTACAGCCCATTTGCCAGCAGCGAGCAGCCGTATGCTCAGTGGCCTTGCAGTTTTGGGCAATCCACGACCAGCCTTGCGTCAAAGCCATAGCATCTTACAAGGCCTCAGCAGCCAGATCGCCTGGATTTTGCAATTCTTCAGCGGGCGCTACTATCTAACCGGAATTCTGATCGCGGCCCTGACCATTGTCCTGTTATTAATGCAATAGAGGAAGCTTGGTCACCTCGCCGTGACGAGCATAAACAGCCTATGACAATCACCATCTGGATTTTAATTACATTGCTGGTAGCCAGCGGCGCAGTTATCGCGATTATGCGCGATTGGCGCTTTAGTCTGATTGCGGTCTTGGTTAATTATATTGCCCAAGGCTTGTTTATTGCCCAACAGCAATTTGTTGTGCCCGATTTGGTGATTGCTGGGCGGCAGTTTAGCTCGCTGGTGTTTATCAAATTAATTACTGGCATCGGCGTGGCGATCATTCTTGGCATTACCGCACTCACCTTTTCTCGTGAGTATGGGCTGGAAGATCTTGACGAATTTTCTTTGGCTGAACTACGGCGGGCTGCGCGGGTAGCTCAACGCGCCAGCAGCCAAGAAAATCGCAAATTCGGCGATTATATTGTGCCAATCTGGTCAACCGTGTTGGTGGGCTTGGCTAGTTTCTTCTTGCCACGCGTGTTGCCTTTGGCGGTCGAAATGTATCCCGACCAAGTGGGTTTGGCGCGAGCAATCGATTTTATGTGGTATTGGCAAGTTTTTATTGGCTTGATTAGCCTGGTGCTCGCAACCGATATTTTGAAAATTGGGCTAGGCTTGTTGCTCTGCCTCAGCGGCCTCGATTTGCTCTACACCACCTTGGCCAACCGCATTAATATTTTGGCACTGGGAACGCTCAGTTTGGTTACCTTGCTCTTGGCTTTAGCGATTGCCTACCTCAGCGGCTTACTCTATGGTCGCTTCAAAACCTTGAATCTCAGTGAAACGGAGCGCCTGAAATGACCTTCTTGCTGATGTTTTGCTTGCCATTGGTCATGGCGGCGGTCTGTTTTGCCTTGCGTCAACAACAAGGGTTAGTGCAAATTTTGGCAATTGGCACCACAATTTTGCTCGGTTGGGTGATTTGGCAGGTGCCAGTTGATCAGCCACTGAGCATTGTTGGCGTGAGCATGACGGTGCGAGCAATCAACCGTTTGTTTTTATTGGCGGTTGCAGGCAGCTTTGCAATTACCTTTATTGTGGCAACGCGGGTCGCGCATGGCGAAAATTTCGTCGTAATTGGCCTGATCATTTTTAGTTTGATTAATGCAGCGCTAACCATCGACGTTCAATCGCCCTTTTTGATCACGCTGTTGCTGCTAGCCACAGGCTTGGCAATTATTCTGGCCCAAGTCGATTTACCGATTGGCAGCCCAACCTTGCTGCGTGGTCGAGCAATCGGCAGCGGTTTGCGCTACTTGGTGTTGATGCTGTTGGCAGGGGTTTTGCTGGCCTTATGTTTTGTGCTGGCCGATCTTGAAAATACCCCTGATCGTTTGAGCACCACCTCGTTGGCACGCCCATTATTGGCCTTATTGATCGTTGGCATCAGTCTGCGCTTGGCAATTATTCCATTTCACAGCTGGCTGCCCGATTTGCTCGAAGATTCGCCGCCCTTGGTCGGCATCTTGATTGGCATGATCAATTTGGCAGCATTGCTGTTCTTGGTTTCAGCCTTTCAATTTTTGCTCGCACCAGGCTTGTTGACGCTTGATCCTGGGCGATTGCGCTTGGTACGCTTTTTTGCGCTTGGCTCGGCGATTGGCGGTAGTTTGCTGGCCATCCACGAACGACCATCATTACGACGCTTTTTGGCCATGTTGTTGATTTCCGACAGTGGCATGATGCTGTTCGGCGTGGTTTCCTCGACGACTGGCTTGACTGGAGCACTGTTTCAAGCCTTCAATCAATTGGTTTTGAGTGTGGTGCTGTGGACAGCCGTAGCTCTGCTAGAGCGGCCTGAACCGACGCGGGCAGCGGCTGGCGATGGTTGGTTGCGGCGGCGGCCATGGGCCAGTGGCGTGTTTATCTGCGGCGTTTTGGCCTTGCTCGGCATTCCACCATTCAATGGCTTTGCCAGCCGTACCTTGCTCTACCAAGGAGCTGCTGAGGAAGGTCGCGGCTATCTAATCGCATTGCTCATTGCCACGATGTTGGGAGCTTATGCTTTTGCCTTGGTCTTGCGTGACCATTTCTTGGGTCGTGCGCCAGCGGCCATGCCCGAAGAAGATTTAACCGATTTTCGCGGCTTGGGGCTACCACCACCACCACCACAACGTACCGAACCACTCGGCGCAACCGCTGTGGCCGTGGCTTTGCTGGGAGCTTGTTTAGTGATTGGTTTGTACCCGCCGTTGGTACTCGATCCAATTATTGAAGCAGTTCGCGGCCTTACCTTCGTACAATTCCTCTAAGCCCAAGGATTGCCTATGAGCGAGCAATGGCGGTGTTTTGTAGCGCTCGATTTGCCCGAGCCAATTCAGGCGCAACTCTTGGCGATCCAAGCCGAATTACAGCAATTGGGCTTGCCAATTCGTTGGAGCAAGCCCGAAAATCTGCATTTAACTTTGCAATTTTTGGGCAATGTAGCAGTTGAATTATTGCCCGATTTACAAACCAAGCTAACGCATGCCCTCGCTGAGCAAACTGCGCCAACTCTGAATTGCAATACATGGGGCTATTTTCCCAATGCCAGCCAACCGCAAGTCGTTTGGGCAGGTTTTGAGCAATGGCCCAACGATTTACTGCAACTTCAGCAAGCAGTCGTTGACTGCAGTAGCCAAATTGGCATCATTGCCGAAACCCGCCCATGGCATCCCCACATCACCTTGGGCTACATCAAAGAGCGTTTAACCAAACACCAAATTGAGCAATTATCAAATCAATTGCAAGCCAGCCAATGGCCAGCAACACCAGCGATCTACCCAACTTGTCAACTTATACGCAGCATAACTCAACCCCAAGCCAGCAGCTACCAAACCCTAGAGATATGGAGAATCGATCATGCGTGATTATCGTTCAATGCTCACCTTGACCAATTTTATTATCGGCTTCTTTTTATTACTGAGTGGCTTTTTACTGGGCTTTGATCCAGCATCCTCGGATTATCCGAGTTTTTATATGGCTGGTGAAATTATTAAGGCCGATCAGGCCGATTTGCTGTATGACATGCCGACCCAAGCAATCTATCAAGCGCCATATCGTGAGTTTAATCCAAGTGTTGTTAGTGATCTATTAATTTATGTCAACCCGCCGCATACTGCTATTTTTATGGTTCCATTGACTTGGATTCCCTTTACAATCTCGTTTTTTGTTTGGTATGCGATTAACCTTGGCATTCTAGCCTATGTGATTTGGCTAATTTGGAATGACCTTGGCACAACTGAAAAAGCCAATAAATGGCTGATTGTGAGCGCAATTTTTGGGTTTCACACGATCGCCACAGTATTGTATCTCGGCACATTTTCGATTCTCATGCTGTTGGCAACCTATCAAATTTATCGTTCAACCCAACGTGAGCAATGGTTTAAAGCCGCTTTTTGGCTATTTTTAGCAACGTTTAAATTTCAATTCGTGCTCTTTATCGGTTTATGGCTGGTTCTTCAACGCTATTGGCGAGCCTTATTCTGGTTTGCCTTGATCAGCCTTGGGTTTGTTGGCCTCAGCAGTTTAATTTGGGGCTGGGCGATGTGGCCAAATTATTTAGCTAGCGGCAACACCATGCTCAATCTATTTGATCAAAATGGGATCAAACCAAGCCAAACCTATACGTTGCGGGGAACTTTAGCCCTGTGGTTTGGCCCAGAAAACAAACCATTGATCAATACAGCTTCACAAATTGGCTTAGGCTTAGCAGCATTGGGTTTTGCTGGGCTAATCTGGCGTTCGGCCAAACATCCGCTGCAACAAGCCTGGAATTATAGCCTAGCTGTAACCTTGGGTGCATTGTTTTCGTTGCATATGTATGGTCACGATGCCATGCTCTATATCACGCCAGTGTTGTTGCTGTTCCAACTTTATCAACAACGCCAACAACCAACGTGGTTACCAAAATATTGTTTAGCCTTGCCATGGCTCAGTTTAGTTGGCAATTCGATTCTGTTGAATGGTGAATTGGGCATACGCTTACCCACCTTGGTTGCGGCCAGTTTGTTAATTGTGATTATTCGTTTGCGCCAACTCTATCAATCGATCGAGCTTAAGCCAGCAACACCCAGCTAAAAATCCAAGTACCAAATGCCAATAGTATTGCTTAAATTGCTTCATATGATCTTCATTGCTCCAACCTAGGCTTAGACTTATTACTAGGTTGAATAAGGAGCACAGTGTATGAGCCAAACCGATGATTTGTTTGATTTAGGATTAAAAGCCGATTTAGCGATGTGGATGCGCAAGCCAACCGACCGCCGCCGTGTGCTCAAAATGGGCGCTGTTGGCATTGGTATGTTGCTGGCAGGCTATCAAGCTAAACAATCACCCCAACTGGCCCAAGCCGAAACCGATCTGATTAATGCGTGTGTGCAAATTCCTAGTGAAACGGCTGGGCCATATCCTGCTGATGGCTCAACAGCTTCAAGCCAAAATCTGAATGTGCTCACCCGCTCAGGGATTGTCCGCAACGATATTCGGCCAAGCCTCAATACCAGCAATGTGGCGGCTGGCATGCCCTGTACAGTTGAATTAAGTTTGGTCAATATCAATGCCAATTGTGCTCCATTGGCTGGTTATGCTGTGTACATTTGGCATTGCACCAACGATGGTAAATATTCGATGTATAGCAGTGGGATCACCAACGAAGATTATTTGCGTGGTGTGCAAGCCTCGGATAGCAACGGCAAAGTGACCTTCACAACGATTTTCCCAGGTTGTTATGCTGGGCGCTGGCCGCATATCCATTTTGAGGTTTATCCTTCGCTAGCGTTGGCGACTGGCCCCAGCAATATTGTGCATACCTCGCAATTGGCCTTGCCCGAAGCAAGTTGCAACGAGGTTTATGCCACCACAGGCTATAGCGCTAGCGTGCAAAATTTAGCCCAACTCGATATCGAAACCGATAATGTATTTGGCAATGATGATGGCGTGTTACAAATTGCCGCGGTGACGGGCAACACAAGCACTGGCTATACCGCCAAATTAAGCGTTGGCGTAGCTGGACCAAGCGTCGCAGTGACCGACCAAGTGTTTTTGCCTTGGGCCACGACTGCCGAAAATTAAGCGTTTGTTGCTTGCTTCAATCACCTTGGGGCAAGCAACACTTATTCAATCGTAATAAATGGCTCAATTTCAGCAAAAGTGCTTGCCCCAATTCCCTTGACCTCTTGCAGCGCCTCAATATTTGCAAATGGGCCATTTTCCTCACGATAGGCCACAATTCGCTGGGCAATTGCTTGGCCAATTTTGGGCAGGCTTTCTAGTTCGGCAGCACTCGCAGTGTTAATGTTAATCAATGTAGGTTGGCTTGTTGTGGCAATTGCTGTAGCCACCGCGATAGCCTGTGGTTCAACAGTTGGCTGAGTTGTCGGCGCAAGCGTTTCGCCAACCACTGGCACATGCACATGCTGGGCATCTTGCAAATAAGCCGCTAAATTCAAGGCCTGTGAATCAGCCTCGGAATGCAAGCCCCCAGCCGCCTGAACCAAATCATCAATTCGTGCACCAAGCGGCAAATCGTAGACTCCAGGCTTGGCAACCGCCCCACTGATATAAGCTGCTAGCAGTGCCAAGGTTGGGGTCGCTTCGGCCACGGCGAGAGTTGGGGTCAACTCCAAGGTTGGGGTTATCGATTCGAGAGTTGGCTCAGCAGTTGGGCTGGTGGTTGGCCACAAGCTCAAGGCCTGCTCACTTTCCGAGCCAGCGCTGGCCGTCGATTGCCAAAGATTCCAGCCCAATACGGCAGCGACTGCCAAACCCACCAGCCATTGCCAACGAATCTGTTGCAACATACAAACTCCTTTCGATCAGTATGCAAAATCTGGTATCTTTAGAGCCACAAACGAGCATTTTTTGGCATGAAGGAAGCCCAATTGAAGCAAATTCGTGATCTCTTGCCCAAGTTTTGCCCAATTCCACGGGGCATCGTGCTAATGGGCACGCCGAACGAGCAATTAAGCGATTTGGCTAAACGTTTTGGTGGCACACGCGAGTCGTATGCGGAAGAAGCGCCCCAGCATCCAGTCGAAATTGCCGCCTTTGCCATGGCTCAAGTTCCGATAACCAACGCCCTGTATGCCGAATGGATCAAACATTCTGGCCAGCGTGCGCCGATTGTTTGGCATGGTTCGCAACCACCTGCCGAATTAGCCGACTATCCAGTGGTTGATGTAACTTGGGATGAAGCGGTAGCATGTTGCGATTGGCTCAGCCGCGAAGTTAATTTGGCTTTGCGATTGCCCAGCGAAGCCGAGTGGGAACGCGCTGCCCGTGGCGACGATACGCGGATCTATCCTTGGGGCGATCAGGCCGATCCAACAATGATGAATATCAAAGAAAGCATGCGCGGCGGCTTAGCTCCGGTTGGTAGTTATCCCCAAGCGGCTAGTCCATTTGGGGTTTACGATCTGGCAGGCAATATTTGGGAATGGACAAGTTCGCTGCAAAAATCGTATCCCTATCGTGCTGATGATGGCCGCGAGGCTCGCCAACCAGCGCCAGAGGCTGATCGACGGCGGATTATGCGTGGTGGTTGTTGGGGCAACCCTGGCCATTTTGCCCGCAATACCTGTCGTTTTCGCTTGCATCCTGAGCGTTCAACTCATTTATTGGGCTTTCGGCTGGCCTATAGCTTGCTAGATAGCGATTAAATGCTGGCTCAATTCAATCGAAAAAAAAGCCAAAAGCGTGGTATAATCGCAGGCTATTCACGGGTAGCTAATCTAGCATCCAACTAGCATATCGAGCAGGCGTAGCCTTCCTAGCGCATCGGAGGATGGTATGTCACGGGAACATTATGAACAGCAGCTTCGGTCATTGAATGATGACTTGTTACGCATGGGCGCGTTGGTCGAAACCGCAATTGGCCAATCAATTCAGGCTTTAACCAACCACGATGAGGCAATGGCGCAGGAAGTTATTCGCAGCGATGATTTAATTGATCGGGCGCAATATGCTTTAGAAGAAAAAGCACTTTTGTTGTTTGCCACCCAGCAGCCGTTGGTGGCACGCGATTTACGCTTGGTCAGCGCAATTATTACGATTGCCAGCGAGCTTGAGCGGGTTGGCGATTATGCTGAGGGCATCGCCAAAATTGCGATTCGCCAAGGCCAAACTCCCGCTCTCAAGCCCCAAGCTGAGGTTCCATCGATGACCAGCAAAGCCCAGTTGATGCTGCGCACAGCCTTGGAGTGCTACACTCGCAAAGATGTTGATTTGGCAAAAACGCTGAGCGCAGCCGATGACGAAATTGATACTCAGACCGATCGGGTGCAGCGCGAAATTCTCGAAGTGATGATTGCTGATGCTAGCACCGTCGAACAAGCCACCCGTCTACTTTACGTTGTGCATAATCTCGAACGGATCGCCGACCGCGCTACCAATATTGGAGAACGGGTTGTCTTTATGGCAACAGGGCATATGGCCGACCTGAATGAACAACGGGCATAATCAAGAACGCTTTTAGTAGGTTGGCAGATTCTCTGTTGGAGGTTTTTTATGGGCGTGTCTCACCGTCACATATTTGATGAACAACTCACTGAGTTGCACGATGGGGTTTTTCGGGTTGGAACAATGGTTGAAGCAGCGCTAAGCGAAGCACTTCAATCAATCAAACTATACGATCAAGCAGCGGTGCGTAAGGTCGTGCAAAACGATCAAACGATCAATCACGAAGTTCAACGCTTGCATGATCAAGCCCTGTTGATCATCGCCACCCAACAGCCGTTGGCCCGTGATTTACGCTTAGTGAGTGTGGTGCTCAGCCTGCTGCCAGAGCTAGAGCGTATGGGCGACTATGCCGCAACAATCTGCAAACTGCAAGAACGGATCGCTGCCACGCCCAATTTTGTCAGCGTTTCAGCCATGCCCCAGCCAATTCCGCGCCTGATTAGCGAATTGGGTCAGCGCACCAGCGAAATTTTGCATGCTGGTTTAGAGGCCTTGCGCCAAAACGATCGCAGTTTTGCCGACCGCGTAACCGAACTGGATGATGTGATCGATCATTTGTATCGTGAGATGTTCGAGGCCACGGTCAAGGTTTCGACCACCAACCCCGATATGGCTGCTGCCACGATTCACCTGCTAACGTTGGCTCACAATCTTGAACGCTTGGGCGATCGAGTCACCAACTTGGCTGAACAAATTGAATATCTGATTACTGGCAAAGTTGTGGTGCTTAACCATTAAGTTGGAACATCATGGCATGCTCAGCGTAGTATCCTCGGATTGCAATTCGTTGGCATTGGAGGATGTATGATTTGGACATTGTTAGCGTGGCTGGGATTTTTAGGTTTGCTAGGTTTTGGTTGGGTCGCCGTGGCAACCTTACGCGGAGCCATGCAAGGCCGTGCCAGCATGCTTTGGTTGCTCGGCGCTTGGACAGGTCTATCCGCCTTGGGTGGTTTGTTGGTTTGGCGAGCAGCCTTGCTTGAAACATGGTCATTCAGCTTGTGGATTGGCTTAGCGCTGGCCGCAATCGCCCCAATTGCTTGGACATTGGGCAATGTTGGCAAGCGGCTGCAAGCGCACGGCATAAAATTGGGCAACCTACTCAAATTTCGCTAGCGTCGTGACCCAAGCCATGGCATAATAAAGCGCCACAGTTGGCGCAACGAGTCTCCAACTTGGAGGCTCGTTTTTTGTTTACGATGAGGTAGGATGCCATGATCGATCTTGAGTATGTTCCCATGGAGACCCTTGAGGCAGGGTTGGATCACATTCGTCAAGCACCCAAGGATCAAGGGGTCTTGCAGCTAATCGTGCGTCGTCCAGCCACCGAGCAACGCGAAGTGCTCAGCGAAGGCCAGCTTGATCTGGTCGAGGGCTTGGTCGGCGATAATTGGAAAATGCGCGGCAGTTCGCGAACTGACGACGGTAGCTCGCACCCCGATATGCAGCTGAACATTATGAATGTGCGCTCGATTGGCTTGCTCGCGCCTGACCAAGAGCGTTGGCAATGGGCTGGCGATCAATTGTTTATCGATCTCGATTTGAGCGATGCAAACTTGCCAGCAGGCACACGCCTAACCATCGGCGAGGCGATTATCGAAGTGACCGATCAACCACATAATGGCTGCAAAAAATTCGCCCAACGCTATGGCCAAGATGCAATTAAGTTCGTCAATTCAGCCGTCGGCAAAGAATTGCATTTACGTGGAATCAATGCGCGGGTAGTTCAGCCTGGCACAATCCGCCAAGGGGATCAAGTCCGTAAGATCTAACCCATGTGGTATAGCCTGAAATAGGACTATGGGTGCGAAGAATCGTTAGGTTGAGGGTAAACTTGGCGCAGGATACTATGGTCAAATCCTTCCTCCTCACACACACTCTTCTCTCCTACAAGCGGCCCAACTGGGCCGTTTGTAGTTTTAGCAATTCCAACTTTAGGCCGATCATTCCAAGCAGCAATCGATCAATACTTATCAAACCTCAGCTAAGGAGATCGATTGATGCGCTATGCAATTGTGATCGAAAAGGCTCCAAATAATTATTCGGGTTATATACTCGACGTTTTAGGCTGTGTTGCAACTGGTGAAACGCCTGAAGAAGTTAAGCAGCGTTTGCAAGAGGCGATCGTTATGCATTTGGAAGGCGAGCCAATTCCGCCTTCAACAACATTGGTTGATTATATTGAATTTGCGCCTGAAGCGAACAATTAATAGTAACAACCCCCAGAAGCCTATTGCTAGCTGGGGGTTGCTAAAATCGATTCAACGATTAATCTTTATTGGGCAGAAACCGGAACATCCCAGCGCCACAGACTTCACAGGTTCCGCGTAAGGCGCGACGGCCATTTTCAGTCAATTCTTCATGGGCATCGATCATCGGTTGCTTAGCACGACAGGAAACGCAATAGCTGCGCAGTTCATCATCGTCGTCATCATCATCGGCTGGCGCTTCGGCTTCAACCACAGCTTCTGCTGCGGGTTGCTCGGTTTCAGGCGCAGCCGTGCCACTCCCACCAACCTCAAGTTCCAACAATGGTGCTTCATCTTCAACGACCACTGCTTCTGGCTCAGCTTCCAATTCGGGAGCGCTAGTGGCAACTTCGGTGGTTAAAATATCGGTTGGCAGCACAATTCGCGGCGGATCAGATGGCGGCGGTGGGGGTGGGGGCAAAATTGGAGCCGAATCGATCGGATGCAGCTTGCGCCGCACAATCACCACCACAGCGGCTAAGCCCAACAATAACGATACCCACAACTTGCGTTTGCTTTTTGGTTGGTTTCCCATTTATACCTCGCTTTGTGGTGATGCACTAACGCTAGCACGGCGCAAACCGCGTAGCGTTGCCAAATTGCGAATATCTGCGCTTTCATCGGGTTCTTTGGGAGTCTCTAAAGCCATCGGAATCGTTTGAAAGCGAGGATCGTTCATAATGAGTTCAAACCCTGCTAAGCCCACAAATCCCTCACCAATATGGGTATGCCGATCAACCCGACTGCCAAGATCGTTTTTCGAATCGTTAAGATGAAACGCCCGCAGCCGATCGATCCCAATTAAGCGATCAAAATGATCGAAGGTGGTTTGGTAGCCTTCAGGAGTGCGAAAATCGTAGCCAGCGGCTAAGCCATGGCAGGTATCAAAGCAAATTCCAAGCCGTGGATGACCGTCGCACAGCTCGATCAAGCGAGCCAAATGCTCAAAACTATGGCCTAAGGCCGTGCCTTGTCCAGCAGTAATTTCGAGCAAAATCTGGGTTTCGCCGCCAATATCTTCGGCCAGCAAACGCCGCAAGGCTGCACCAACCCGATCAAGGCCAGCGGCCTCGCCTGAGCCAACATGCGCCCCAGGATGGGTCACCAACGAGCCAACTCCCAATTGCTGACAACGCTCTAGCTCAACGCGAAAGGCTGCAATCGATTTTTCCCATAAGCCATCGTCGGGGCTGCCCAAGTTGATCAGATACGAATCGTGGGCAATCAATGGTGGCATGCCAGCGTCACGATGGGCCGCTTGAAAATTGGCACAATCGGCGGCAGTCAGCGGTTTGGCATTCCATTGGCGTTGGCTTTTGGTAAAAATTTGAATCACATGACAGGTCGTGGCTTGCGCTCGCTCAAAGGCGGTCTGCAACCCACCAACGGTTGAAACATGCGCTCCTAAATTGGGCATGGGGTTTCTCGCTCCAAACAAGTGTCGCCTGCAATTATAGCACTTTCAAGCCGTTGTTGAGATTAGGCGTGGGTAATAGTTCATGACAATTTTCATTTTGTAATGCAGACATTAATTCAACAAAAACATCAGCTAGCGATTTACTAAAATTCTAGATCGTTATTCTATGAAATCAGTTGCAATTGCTGTATTTTGGGCAATTTCCCAGCTTCTAACATTTGAACATATTAATATTTCCTAAAGGTTTTTATTGAAAAATAGTTGACATTTTATTAAGTACTATTAAGCTTTGGCTTGGAACGTTCCTTTGGCACTTATCACGATAGCGCTATGCTGTGCTGTCTTAATCAACGGAGATTTGGTCATGTCCCAAGTTCAACGGGTTCCATTGCTGCTGCTTGGCATGTTGGCCTTGCTGATCAGTACAATCCCTACAAGCCCAACGAGCGGTGCAACCACCGCCTACGCCGCCGCCGACCCAGCAATTGCTAGCTACGCCCAAAACGTGATTAATCGCATGGCCCAATACCAAGGCCAATACATCATCAGCGGCCAGCAAGAAGTGCATTGGGATTCCTCGCGCAAAGATGAAATGTCCAACGCCATCTACAATCGCACAAATCCACGCCAATATCCCGGTTTGCGGGGCTGGGATTTCCCCTTCGGTGGAGCTTACGCCAACGATGCTCAATGGATGATCGATGCCATGATTAGCGATTGGAATAACGCCAAAGTGCTGCCAACTATTAGCCAGCACTGGACACCCTACGGCAGCCAAGGCAGCAATCATGATGATATGTTTGTACAAGTCAATATCAATAATATGTTTGTTGATGGTACAACTGAGCGTAACCGCTACCTCACTTGGCGTAGCAACATCGCTGACGATTTGCAAAAACTGGAAAATGCTAGCGTGCCAGTCTTGTGGCGGCCTTATCACGAGGCGGGCGGTGGCTGGTTTTGGTGGGATAAAACTGGCTCAACTAATTACAAGCGTTTGTGGAATGACCTCTGGGATTATCTGACCAACAGCCGTGGCTTGCACAATTTGATCTGGGTTTGGTCGGCAGGAACCAAGGGAGTCGGTACTGATTGGTATCCAAGTGGCAAGGTCGATATTCTTGGCCACGATATTTATAACAATAGCTCGGCTGACTATAGCAGTTGGTACACTGATTTAGCTCGTTTCGACAGCAGCAAGTTACGAGCCTTGACCGAAGTCGATTATATGCTTGATCCAGCAGCATTGAACAATGCACCGTTTGCCTTTTTTATGACTTGGCATACCGATATGTTTTATCGCAATAGCGATAGCAAAATTCAAAGCGTTTATCAACATAGTAAAACCGTCAATCGCAGCCGCATCAGCCAATATCTGAATGGGAGTTTGAGTAGTAGTGGAACCAACCCAACCGCTACGCCTATCAGTAGTGGTTCAACGCTCTATAATTTCGAGGGCAGCACCCAAGGCTGGAGCGCCGCCAATGTCAATGCCGGGCCATGGTCGGTCAACGAATGGGCCGCCAATGGTAGCTCTAGCCTCAAAGCCGATGTGAGTTTGGGCAATCGGAGTTACGATTTGAAATTAACTCAAGCCCACAATTTTAGTGGCAAAAGCCAACTCCAAGCTCGCGTGCGCCATGCCGCTTGGGGCAATGTTGGCAGCGGAATAAGCGCCAAACTCTATATCAAGGTTGGCTCAAGCTGGGCTTGGTACGACGGCGGAGCCGTCACAATTAATAGTGGGGGCACAACCACATTAACTCTCAACTTGAGTGGCATTGCCAATCTTGGGAGCGTCAACGAAATTGGGGTTAGTTTTAGTTCGCCCACTAATAGCAGCGGCACTAGCGCAATCTACCTCGATTATGTCACCTTGCAATAACCCAGATTCGGGTACTATGGCCATTTGGTGAAAACGGCCCTAACACGAAATGGCGGCAGCAGGCTACGTGTGCATGTACGACGCGGCTGCCGCCACGAATCAACTGAAGCGCCAGTTCTCAGGCCTATATCACAGAAGTTTTAGATCTCTTTGCGGAATACTATGCCTCATCAAAACTTGCCCCAACCGCCATGCCAAAACCGCCTTGGCGCTCTCCAACTACATACCGATTGACCGTTTTCTCACATGAAGAATCAGTAAAAATCGCCGAAACGATCAACGATTGCACGTCGTATCACCTGCGCTACGCCAACCACACCACATCATGCCGCTCTATGTCGCGCTCATCCTCCTTCGGCGCATGATCGTAGCCTCCCACCCTACTATGGGGTGTATTCATCCAAACCATAGAAAGGAGTCTGCATGATCCACAACCGGACGTTGAGCACCGTGATCCGCACCCTCGCTTGGCTCATTCCAGCCGTCGGTATTCTGCTCACCCTTGCCTCAGTATCTGCGAGGCAGGAGCCTATCGTTTCCACAAAGCTCCAAACTCAGCCGCTCCCGCCCAACCAATTTCTCTACAAAGAATTCACCAACGCCACGACATCCACCCTTGCCCTTGCTGGCAGTGCATCGCTGGTTTCCGAAGAAGGGGTTATTCGACTTACCAATGATATCACCCCTGCACAGGCCGGATCAATGTGGTATCGAACGAAACAGCAGGTCAGTGATGGGTTTGATACCACCTTTGATTTTCAGATTACAAAAGCACCATCATCAACGGAGCAGGCCGATGGATTAGCCTTCGTTATCCACAATGATCCACGCGGGATCGCCACCGTTGGCACGAGCGGCTGTGAATTGGGATATGGGTCGATCGCCCGTGGACTGGCCGTTGAGTTCGACACCTACTCGAATAGCAATCCCCGTCCATGTAAGCAAGCGCGTGATCCGAATGGAAATCATGTTGGTATTCTTACCGGTAAAACAGGAGTATTGCATTCTTATCATGTCGCTGGTGCAAACTTAGGAACTCGGATGCTGCCCGATAGCAATAAGTTGAGGGACGGATTTCATACCGCACGGATCAGCTATCTCGTCGAGGAGCATGCGCCAACGGGTGTCTTGCAGGTCTACATTGATGATATGATCACCCCGTTCCTCACCACAACCCTCAACCTCTCCGAAACCCTTGGTCTCAGCGATGGTCGCGCATGGGTTGGCCTCGTCGCAGGGACAGGAACCATCCTCTCGACCCATGATATTGGCAATTGGTTTTTTGTCGATCAGTGGGATCTATCGTGCGCTACCTATGATTTCGTGCGTGCCCGTGAGGCCGCCCAAGGGTTTATCCCTGATCCGTATCCGAGCGGTGCTTCATGGCCATTAGAAGGCCAAAGTTGGATCAGTGTGGCTGGGCGGCTTGGGATATCACGGGGGATTATCAACCATGGTATGCCAATCCTTGCCCCAACCGATCTGATCGATCAGCGCTTACGCCGTCTGATTCAGCAACACCGCCCGATTCGCGCCATTCCCCTCGAATTTACCTGGACGGATCAGGCAGGCAACGCTCCAAACGCGACCGATCAATTGCATGTTAGCTTTGACCTCAAGGTTGGCAATCGGCTCATCTCCGGCAGCCAGGTGCTCAGCGTTCTCGATACGTCGGATCAGGATGGGAGATTTAAGATCCGCATCCCACTCAATGAGATGGATATTCCCACAGCCATCAAACCGACAGGCTTGCGGGTCATCCTCCAGAGTAGCAATTCAAGTCATGCCCTACGGCTCCATTCGACTGGAGTTTGTCTTGATGCAGGCGTACCCGATCGGCCCGGGGTTGTTCCACCAGGAGGGCGCGAAGCATGCGCCAACCTGCAAGCATATCTGAAAACCCGCAGACAGCCGTTTGGCCCGAATGGGGTAGCATCCCAACCAGAACTCTTTGCATCCACCACAGATAAATACATCCGGTTAACGCCCTTTCCCGACTATAGCATTGGCGTAAAAGATTACCCAACCAGCATGACGTTTCATACGGTTCCCCCGGGCCACGTCGTTGTTCCCTGCGCCTTCACCAAACGTGGAGCATTCTATAATCCGACCGCGCCGACCATCCCCATTGTGCGATTTACGGCGTTAGGCAACGATCCCCATTGGCGTGAAAGCCTCATCTTACTCAACTATGCTGCCTATTTTTCCCGAACGCTAACCAACTGGTGTGCCTTTGGGGATACCGTTTATCCCGACATGGATGATCGTGCGCACACAACCAAATTTACACCAGGCTATAATGTCCCTGCCCCACGCTATAAGTGTGCACCGACGAGTATTATCCATACGGGTCGTAACGATGGCCCGTGTGGCACGTTCGTCGGATCACTCTTTCGGGCCATGGGCTATTTTAATGTTCAGTCCTTCGCGGCAAATATTCATTCGCCAGGGGTGCTCTCCGCGCTTGGCAACCTCTATTATGGGGCGATTGGCTATAACCGCCATGCCTTAGCCAATGAAAACTATTATGCGCCCGTTCCAAACCCCTTAGTCCGCGTTGACACCATGGAGTCCGAACGCTATTATACACAGATCGTCCAGTTTGAGGGCATTCGGGTCTATCCCCACCTTAATAATGAGCGAATGTACGATACCCCTAACGATGAAACAGACCCCTATCAGATTTCCTGGGGCTGGTGGTGGAATGATACGGTGAATCCGGGGATACCCATTGCAGAAATTGTTCCTGCGCCTCAAGATAAAACGCCAGTCAGTGATCCCTTGATGCAATGGCGAATGATCAAACCGGGCGATATCGCGATTACCGTGGTAGAACGAACTGAGGATGTTGATCTCGATCTCCATATCGCGATCGTTGTTGGCTGGGGGCCACAACAATTCACGCCGAATGCCTGGCGTGGCGAGAATCTGCATCCAACCTATCAGCCTTGGATGAATAATGGCGGTAACTATGCCTATGTGCCCTATGTGATGGATCGCTTCTCGCTGCCTGGAACTGGTGAAATTGCTGGCCCACGCCCATTCAATTATCGCATCTCACATACCGCCACCGATTTTTGGATTTCCAGTTATTCCATGACCATGACATCGCCTGCTCCTCAAACCACCACCACTTCCATGGATAGTGCTGCAACCCCGGTCAACGAACCGCTCAAGGTTGAACAGCCATCAACTACGGTAAAGGCTCCGCCCATTGTCGATCAGGTTAATATCGCTCCCTCGCTTGATTGGAACACCCAAACCCAGCAAATCGCCATCGGCGGAGCCTTTGGGGTGCGGATAACCGACCCGACCCTCACTCAAGTCGTCACATGGCCAACGATCAGCGGGGTTACCGATCTGGAGTGGAACCATACCGGAACCGCCATTGCCATCGCCGAGGCCGCCCAACAGGTGACGATTCGTGATCAGACCGGTGCGCTGATCGGTGAACTCACCGGGATGCGCAGTATGCCAACCAAAGTGGCATGGAATCCCAATGATACCCAACTGGCTACTGTGAGCCATGATCCACAGCTGCTCATTTGGAATACCGAATCATGGCGAGTCGAATCGACCATCACCTACACCGGAACCGATCGGATTCGCGCCATCGCCTGGAATCCTGAAGAAAACCTGCTTGCAGGCAGTGATAGCCACCAGATCTTCATCTGGGATGCCGATGGACTGCTTCAGCAGCGCATTCCGCTTGGCTGGTCACCGCAAGGAACACTTGCCTGGAGCCACGACGGCCAGTCCCTCATCACCGCTGGAGGGCAACATTGGAGCATCCAGAATGCAGGGCAGTCGCTCGGTAGTGTGCTACCGTGCAGCGCCGGAACTGATATCAGCAGCATCCTGAACGATGCTACGACGCATATGCTCAGCATTGGTATTGCCGCCGATGGATTCCATGCCTGTATTCAATCGATCAGCCCAACCGGACAGGTACTACCGATAACTGACCTCGATCTGCCAGTAGGAATGCCGGCGATCACCGATGGGGCGTGGAATACCGACCAGACCCAGATCGCCCTGATAACTTCGAACGGTATCATCCAGCTCTGGGATCGGAGCACGGGAACCGTACTCAAAGCGCAGCCACTTGTAGGCATGTCGGTCGAAACCCTGAACAGCACCGTTCGAACTTGTATCCCGCATGATCGAACCCAGATTGCCGTGCTGCATGCGATCACCCAAGGGAATTTCGTCTCGTTTGTGAGCATCATCCAAGCGCATCATCAGCGTATTGATAGCACATGTGTAGCCTATTTGTCCGCACTCGGAGAGGCATTCCAAGTGCATCCACCAACGACACCCACCGTTGAGCCACCCACGCCACAACCAATGACTGGCGTAGCATGGTGTAAGACAAACACCCGGCGCGGCTGGCTGCTTCGCAATCCCAACCCCTTCCATATACGGATCGGGTGGGGATGGGCAAATCAAGGACTCAGCGAAAACGGGATTATTCTTCCGGCAGCGCGCGACGGAGTAGCTGGAACATACCCGCTAATTACCCCTATCAATGGCCCGCTTTATGTACAATCAGGAAGCACCACTATCACCATCCCGTGGAAGACAAGCGTCACCCGCCAATGTCGCTAAACGCGGAAAACGCATAATTAGAGCCATTTTTACCAAATGGACATGCTTACCCCAGATTAATCGTACAGCCCATGATCAGGTTTGATCGTGGGCTGCTGGCTTTTTGGTATACTGCCACAGGTTCGAGTTACCCAACGAGGAATTTTGTGGTGGTTGGATTTTTACGGCGCTCAAATCGCTGGCTCTGGCTTAGTTGTGGCCTGCTGCTAGGCATTTTTATTAGCTATGGATTGCGCTCTAGTAGCACCTATAGCGATGATTCAATTCAGCATTTATTAATTGCGCGGTGGAGTTTCAAGCACCCTGAGTTATTGCTCGATGTTTGGGGTCGGCCAGGTTTTACCATCCCCTACGCTTTAATTAGCCAATTTGGCTTGGCCGCTGTACACATGCAAAGTGCCATACTTGCGGCAATTATCTGTGGCTTAGCCGCTTATTTAGCAGCAGAATTGGCAGTTGAGTGGTATTGGCTGGCGGCAATTTTTACAGGCATTCAGCCAGAATTTGCCCGCTTGAGCTTTGCCGCATTAACTGAATTGCCCTGCGCCGCCTACTTGGCAGCAGCGTTGTTGGCTCAACGTCGCCAAGGCTGGAATACAATGGCCTTGTTCGCAGGCTTGATTCCGCTAGCCCGCTATGAAACGCTCCCCTTGTTAATCTTCTTTGGCTTTAGTCTGATCAAAGAGCGGCGCTACTGGCAGCTTGGCCTGATGGCTTTGCCGATGCTGATCTGGAATGGTTTTTGGGCAGTGCGCCTCGCTGATTGGACCAACCTCCTGTTTCCGCTTGATCGAGTATTGTTTCAAAAAGGCGGCAGTGTTGCATTTTATGGCACTGGCCCATGGTGGCATTACATCACGCGCTTGCCAGTGGCTTTTGGCAGCGTGCCGTTTGCCCTCGCAGTCTATGGTTTTTTGCGTATGCGCTGGAACACGCTGCACTGGTGGACGGTTGGCTATATTGCAATTCTGGCAATCAGCTATTGGAAAATTCCAGCAACCCAAATTGCCGGCTATGATCGCCATTTAGCGATTTTAGCCCCGATTATTGGCACATTCAGCGCCTATGGATTGCAAGCATTACGTCAACCAATTCATCAATCATGGCAGCGTTGGAGCATTCGCGGCGCATTGATCTTGGTGATGATTGGCCTCCTAGGGATGACTTGGATTCGCTGGACAACCCGTGGAATCATCCTTTACGATAGCTTGTTGAGCATCGGCTTGGTGGCCTTGCTTATGCTGCCCAATATCAAAGCGATATGGCAACAACGGTTGGCTGGAGCAAGTGTATTGATTGGGCTACTGGGATTATTCATCCGCGTACAGCCATTCAGCATTCAGGATAGCGACCAGCAAGTGCTCAACGCGACACAATGGTTTGTGCAAAGTGAGTATCGCGAAAAGTTGGTGCTAGCGGCAATTCCCTGGTTTGCCTATGGTACAGGCATCGATCCATATGATCCAAGCCGTTACCAATCGATTACGCCAACAGCGGTTGAACAAGCTCCAGTGGGCAGCATTATGGTCTGGGATTCACGCTTTTCGTGGACGCTGCAATGGCAAACGCCGCGTAGCTTGCTGGAAAACCCAGCACAATTTCGCTTGCTCAAGCAGTATCATGGAGTCAATAGCAATGGCAACCCATTTGAGCTAGCAATGTATCAAAAAATCAATTAACGAGGAGCATTCATGGCGCTTAGTGCAACGATTTACACGATTAATGTTGATTTAGCCAATGTTGATCGCAATGTTTATGAGCAATTAGAACTGCGAGTAGCCCGCCAACCATCTGAATCAGCCGAATATATGTTGATGCGAATTTTGGCTTATTGCTTAGAATACAGCGATGGCATCGCCTTCACCCAAGGCGTAGCGGCTGGCGACGAACCAGCGGTGTGGATTCGCGATTTGACTGGGCAAGTGACTGGCTGGTTTGAGGTTGGTGCGCCTGATGCCGAGCGCTTGCATCGTGGCAGCAAACGTGCCGGACGAGCGGCGGTATACACCCATCGCGATGTAGCCCAAGTGCTGGGCAATTTCAGCGGCAAAACCATCTTTCAAGCCGAGCAAATTCCAGTCTATGCCTTTGATCGGCGTTTTATTGAAAACGTTGCCAACCTGATCGAACGGCGCTGCGATTTAGGAATTTCGCTGACCGAGCAACAACTTTATATTGAAATAGCTGGACAAAGCCTGAACAGCCAAATTGAGGAACATCGGATTAGCAACTAGGCTCAATAATTAGAAGTGTAGGGCTTGAAGCAGCCAACAACCTTTGTTATACTCGGCAGAGGCTTAGCATTCGCCCAAGTTGCTGGCTCGATGCAGGCTTAAACGCCTGCAAAAGTCAAGCTTGCATAGGCTTATTCGCCTATGGTATAGTGAGGGCTAGCACCGTCATTGCGAGCGACGTGAGGTTTCCAAATGTCCAATCCACAACACATGGCCCCTAGTGGCGATGAAGAACGGGTGATTGAACTCCACTTGCCAAGTCGGCTGGGGTACGAGAAAGTCGCCATGGATACCGCCAGTGCGATGGCGAAACGGATGGGCTTCTCTCATGATCGCGTTGAATCGCTCCGCACTGCGGTCAGCGAAGCAGTGACGAATGCAATTGAACATGGCAATCAACACGATTCAGCAATGAAAGTCGTGGTGGTCTTTACTGGCAGCGATGACGGGTTGATTGTTGATGTGGCTGATCAAGGGCGCAAGCTGCTTGATCATACCATCACTGAGCGTACACCCGACATCCACCAAGTATTGCATAGCGACGATAAAGGTGGTTGGGGAATCTGGTTAATTAAAGAACTGATGGATGAAGTCCAGTTTTCGGTCGCTCCATCAGGTGGCAATAAATTACGGATGGTTATCCACCTAGATCGTTGAGTTGAAGAACATGGCGCAAACCCAAGCCACCATCGAACTGATATTTCCCAGCCAGCTTGGCTATGAAAAAATCGCCCGTGAAGCAATTGGTACGCTCGCACGGAATATGGGGTTTGACCCAGAGCGCGTTGAGGATTTACGCACGGCACTAAGCGAGGCCTGTATCAACGCCATCGAGCATGGCAATCAGCGCCAAGTCCAACGCCGAATTCATATCACCTGCACGATTTCTCGCAATCGGCTGGTGCTGGTTATTAGCGATGAAGGTCTTCGTTTTCACCCCTCCCAAGAGATCGAAGCAGCAACCATCGAGCAAAAACTTGCTGGGCTGGCATCGGCGCGAGGGATGGGCTTAATGCTCATTGAACAGCTTGTTGATGAGTGCGGCTTTCTACCGTCGCGTCCCGGACAAGGTAATCGTTTTCGATTAGCAATGTATAATCCACCACGACGGCATGGATCAGCCTCAGCCTAGCGCGATCCTTGGTCAAGGAGTTTTGGACCTATGATTGACGATGAATTGAAAGTTACGACCCGTCAACGCGACGGGATTTGGATTATTGACCTCGAAGGTGATGTAACCACATTTGCCGAAGAGGCCATTACGGGGGCATACGAAGGCGTTACCAAAGAGGGCGCTAAGTATATTATTATCAACTCGCGCCAAAGCGATTATATCAACAGCGCGGGGATTGCTATTTTAATCGGGGTTGTAACTGAGGTCAATCGTCAAGCTCAAAAGCTGGCAATTAGCGGCCTTAGCCCGCACTTCCAAAAGATTTTCCGCATGGTCGGCCTCGCCCAATATGCCGATATCTTCGCCACCGAAGAGGAAGCTATCGCGGCCATGCAACGCCATCAACAAGCTGCCGTCGAATCGGCACAGTAATTCAGATTCTCAAAGTACAGCGCCGTTGGAATTACTCCAACGGCGCTGTTTGTGTTTAATGCACCAGCACTTCAACATCTGATTGGAATAAGTTTGGCATCACCGCTGATTCAGGCACGCTGACTGGTGCTTCGCTTGCTTCAGCTCGCAAAGCTAGTTCAATCACTTGCCCTACATGCTCCACGCCATGGAATTGCACCTCAGCCAACACATCCGCTGGAATCTCATCCAAATCGGCCAGATTGCGCTGCGGCAAAATAATCGTGCGAATGCCAGCGCGATGGGCTGCCAAAACTTTTTCGCGCACCCCACCAATTGGCAAGACTTTACCGCGCAAGGTAATTTCGCCCGTCATCGCCACATCGTCGCGTAATACCCGACCAGTCAAGAGCGAAACCAAGGCAGTCGCCATGGCAATCCCCGCCGATGGGCCATCTTTGGGCTGAGCACCAGCCGGAACATGCACATGCAAATCGTAATGCTGGGCAAAATTCGGATCGATGCCATAGGCTTCGCCTTCAGCCCGCACCCAACTCAGCGCTGCCCGTGCCGATTCTTTCATCACATCGCCAAGCTGACCACTCAAGGCAAAGTTGCCGCGTCCGCTCATTTTGGTCGCTTCGATGAAGATGATATCGCCGCCAACTGGAGTCCAAACCAAGCCTGTAACAATCCCAGGTCGATCGGTACGCTCGTGAATCTCCGAGAAGTAACGACGTTTGCCCAAATATTCGCGAGTTTTAGCTGGGTCGAGCACAATTGGTGTAGCTGAACCAAGCGCAACTTGGCGGGCTGCCTTGCGCATCAATGTGCCAATTTGTTGCTCCAAGTTCCGCACTCCAGCTTCACGAGTGTATTCTTCAATCGCCACCAATAAGGCTTCATGATCAATTTCTACCTCATTTGGCGCTAGGCTATGTTGCTCACGTTGTTCGGGCACCAAATAACGGCTGGCAATTTCATACTTTTCACGCATGGTATAGCTACCAAGCTGAATAATCTCCAAGCGATCGCGTAATGGCGCTGGGATGGTTTGTAAGGTATTGGCGGTCGCAATAAACATCACCGGCGATAAATCCCACGCCACATCTAAATAATGATCGCGGAAATTGGTATTTTGGGCTGGATCAAGCACCTCAAGCATGGCCGAGGTTGGGTCGCCACGATGATCTGAACTCAATTTATCGATTTCGTCGAGCAAAACAACCGGATTATTCACGCCACTCCGCCGAATCGCTTGGATCAAACTGCCAGGCATTGCGCCGATGTAGGTGCGGCGATGGCCGCGAATTTCAGCCTCGTCGTGCACCCCACCCAACGACAAACGCACAAACTCGCGATTCATGGCTTTGGCAATCGAGCGGCCAAGGCTGGTTTTGCCCACACCTGGAGGGCCAACGAAACAGAGAATCGCCCCACGCCCAGGATCACGCTCCGGCGAGCGTTTGCGGCGTAGCTCGCGCACCGCTAAATAATCCAAAATCCGCTCTTTGATTTCGTCCAATCCATAATGATCAGCATCGAGAACTTCGGTAGCCTGCGCCACATCAATCGTGTCGTCGCTGCGTTTTTGCCATGGCAAAGCAATCAGGGTTTCCAAGTAGCCGCGAATCACGCTATATTCGGCAGCAGCCGTCGGCATTTGGCGCAACCGATCAAGCTCGCGCATGGCTTGCTGATAAGCCTCGGTGCTCATGCCAGCCGCCTCAATTTGCTCGGCTAAACGATCAACCTCAACCTCTTGTTCATTATTTTCGCCCAACTCCTTGCGAATTGCTTTGAGTTGTTCACGCAACACATATTCGCGCTGCGATTTACTCATTTCATCTTGCACCTGCGATTGAATTTGCTGGCCAATTTGCAACACATTTAATTCGCGGGTCAGCACTTCGTTCAATTTGAGCAATTTTTGCTTGATGCTTGGTTCAGCCAGCACCGCTTGACGATCGGTTACGCTCATGCGGGCATACGAAGCCACCAAATAGGCCAAACGCCGTGGATCTTCTTCACTCAACACCGAATTCAGCAATTCAGTTGGAAATTGCGGAATCAAGGGGGCAATTTGGCTGGCAATCGTGCCAATCGAACGCATCAACGCGGTTACTTCAAGCTGCTCGTTCTCAGCCAGTGCATCGGGCACAACCCGAATTTTGGCGCGATAATAGGGTTCGGTTTGAATAATTTCCACAATCTCAATGCGTTCAAGCACCTGCATCGCCACTCGCAGCGTGCCATCGGGCAATTTCATTAATTTATGCACAACCGCAGCACTGCCCAATTGATAAAAATCATCGGGCTGGACAGGGCTAGGCCGTTCATCTTCATTTTTCAACGCCATCAAACCCACAATCCTTTGACCAGCCATCAGATCGTCAATCAAACGGATCGACTCAGGCTGACCAATGGCCAATGGCATAATCGTTTGGGGATAGGCGACAGTTCCCAATAACGGCAAAATCGCGATTTCATCTGGAATCGTGGTCGTTCGTTCAACTTCTGACATACAAAACCCCTTGTTAGCACCAATGTAATTTAGACGTTGGTTTGTTCAATCGAGATCCGCCGTGGTTCGGTTTGGGCTGGATGACGCTTGGGCAGCGCGATCAGCAACATTCCATCATCATAACGAGCGCTAATCGCTGCTTCGTCAATTGGCGCACGGATGGCAAACTCTAGCTCAAAATGACCATAGTTAATTCCCAATTCGTGAATATGCACGCCATGGTTGGGGCAATGCTCTTCACGCTGGCCACTAACATACAAGACACTATCGTGCAAGGTCACTTCGATTGCTGCATCGCGCATGCCTGCCAACTCGACCTTAATTACAAATTGCTCGGCATACTCATGGACATCAGCATGTGGTCGCCAAATCAAGGCACGGGCGTTGCTGCTCCGCGGCCATGGAGTTTGCCAATCGCGTTCAAAGGCGCTGCCTTGGGTGTGGAGGCGCGGCAATTGGCGCACCACAAGAAACTTAGCCATCGAATTTGAACCTCCACTAAAAAAAACTGCTAGAAAAAGCATAGCACTACTCCATTAACAGCGTAGTGACGCTGCGTTGGTAAAGTGTTAATCTTGTAATCCCATCGTGAAGGTCTATAATTTATGCAGCGGCAGACCTTTATCGCACACAAAGGACAGGCATTTTCATGACTTGGCAGGTTGATTTCACACCTTCAGACCACACCTTGCACGAATTACTGCGCCAAAATCGCCTTGAATCAGCCTATGCATTGGGAGATTTACAACCACCCTTCCGCGAACGCTCACAATTCAGTTTGGCCCAAAATGGCTCAAACTGGGCGATTTTGCTCTGGTATCGTGCTAGCACCTTTACTGCATTGTTGCCTTTTGGTGATGCTCAAGGCATAAAAACGATCTTAGAATCCAAAAGCGAGTGGCCCAAAGCCTGCATTGTGGCGAATATGGACGATCAGTATCGTCAAGTGTTAGGCCAACGTTATCGCTTTAGCAACGAACAACCAATGATTCGGATTGCGATTGAAGCTGGTCAACTTCACGATCAGCCCAATGGCACGCAAATCGAGCAGCTTGAAGATCAACATTTGGGCGAGCTTTCGGCTTTTTATACCATGAATGATGTACCCACATTTAGCCCTGATCAGTTGCATAACGGCTTATACTATTGCGTGCGACGGCATGGGGCGCTCGTTGCGGTTGGCGGAACCCATCTGATCAATCAGCGGGATCAGCTGGCGACGATTGGCAATGTCTATACCGATCCAGCCTTGCGCGGCAATGGCTATGTGCGCACGATCATCGCCAAACTAACCCAAAGTTTGTTTGATCAAGGCTGTACTAGCCTGATTCACGATGTCAAAAGCAACGATTTTGCCACCCGCCAAATCTATGAGCCGCTTGGCTATCGTCAAGTTGGCAGTTTTTGGGAAGGAACCGCACGGTTACGATGAAACGCGAAGAACGTAAAATTATTGCCCAACGCACCCTCGATGCGCTAGCCGAGGGTGGTTATGTTAACTCGGCAGGTCAAGCGGCTGATATTCGGGCTGCCCAACATGCCGCCGAACAAGCCAGCACGATCATCTGGCCTGATACAGCCTTGGCGGCGGCCCGCAACGCCAACCAACAACCAAGCATTAGCGTGTATGCTGCCACAACTTTAGCAGCAGCCCAAAGCCATGCCCAAACTGGTCAACGGGTGGCAATCTTAAATTTTGCTTCGGCCAAAAATCCAGGTGGTGGTTTTTTAGGTGGTAGCCAAGCCCAAGAGGAAAGCATCGCCCGTTCGTCGGGCTTGTATCCATGTTTAACTCGTTGTAGTGAGTTTTACCGCTTTCACAAGCAGCAAAATAATCTACTGTATTCCGACGCGCTGATTTGGTCGCCCCAAGTGCCAGTGCTCTGCGACGATGCAGGCAATTGGCTTGAGCAACCATATTTGGTCGATGTGGTGACGATGGCGGCGGTCAATGCGGGGGCGATTCGCCAAAACCATACCGGCCAAAGTAGCGAGGTTGAGCCAGCCATGCGCCAACGCATGCAACGGTTACTAGCATTTTGCGCCAGCCAACCAATCGAACGCCTCATTTTGGGGGCTTGGGGCTGCGGGGTCTTTGGCAATGATCCAGCAATGATTGCCAAGTTGTTCAAAGCGGTTATCGGGCAACAAACCTGGCCGTTTACCCAAATTGATTTTGCAATTTACGACCCAAGCCCGCGCCGTGCCACCGTCGCACTATTTGCCGATATTTTACAAGCCTAAAAAATGCCCTTGGTTTGAGCAATTCGATGAGGAGCGAGCAAGGTGGTTACGCCAAACGCGCAACAGGCAAGCATCAAACGACTCAACCAAGGGCATTTGTTTAAAGTTCCGTCCAGCGAATATCAAACACACAATAGGGATGGCCATCACGCATACAGGGTTGGTGAGTGATTCGCACATCACGTGCCCCTAAACCTTGCAAAACCCCTTCCATCGCCGCCTGCTCGAACATACAATTGTACGGTTGTTGAACTTCGACCCGCGCATGATAGGCCGCGACAATCGTTGTGCGCCATTCACCGCTTGAGCCACGGGTTGCGGTGCGCCAAACATCGGGCATGGCCACCAACATCGAAGTTGGAGTCTTTAAGCCCATTTCATGAAACTGAACTGCAAGCGAATAATAAATGCCACGGCCAATTTCCATCATCAAGGCCGGATCACGATTCTCAAAATAGTTAATCATGGTTTCAAACAGCTGGCCATGATACCATTTTTCAGGGTTCAGTTGATCGAGCACATTCAGGATTTCCGGCGGGCATTCATCGGCAGCAACCATTCCCAACATTAAATAGGCACTGCCTAAGCTTAATGGTTCACCCTCGCGGTGATCGATCCCAGGATCAGCAAATTCTTCCACCACTAATGGGGCTGATCGCGCAAAGCGATGCACATGCCCTCCTTTACTCAACAAAACCTAGCTGGACACTCAACCTTCTCCTCACAATCAATGAGGCCTATTGTCAGGCTATTCTTGGCGGGGGTCAGGTAAGAGTTCATCACGAATTTGGACCTGATCGCCAACAATTGTGACCGGCAACTCACCAAGGCGCAACCGCCGACTCTCACTAATTAATAATCCTCGTTCATCATACACCCGATCTGAGCATTGATCACGATAGGTTTGGTCGGATTGTTGATAAAGCACAATACAACCGCTTAAACTATCCCAAGCCAAGAAGACGCGCCATTGATCGGCGCTCAAGCGCGTAACCAACAAAGGGTCATCGCTAACTTCAGGACGACTAACGATGGTTTCGGAGGCGACCAGTTGCTTAACCGAAACCTGAATTGTTTGACCAATTGGAAATTGGCTGACTGGGCCAACGATATATTCACGTGGCGGCGGGCTGATGATATAGATAAATAAAGCTCCACAAAACAGGGTTGCCAAGCTCATCACCACCATCAACAAGCGGGTCGCCCGTTTGCGCGAACGCTCAATTCGCTCAATTTCATAAGGATCAAGCATGCTCATTGGGAAATTCCTCGTGCCACAATCAACATTCGTTCTGATTCGCTGGTGTATGGATCAAGCTCATACGAGCCATAAACTGCCTGCAACTCAAAGCCGCAACGGGCCAGCAGATGTTCGGCCTCGTAGCGATAAAGCCAGCGCATGCCAAAGGGTAGCACACAGCGTCGCACTTGGCCATCGGGCTGGATTTCATCGTAGCAGAACTGGACATGTTGATGCTGTGCCGCTAAATCAACGCTGCGATAGACAAATTTTTGCACCAAATTGCCATTACTCGCACGAAAACTTTTATCGAGTACCATCAAGCCATCAACCGCACTGAGTTGGCTTGGCTCAGGATTAAATAAATCGAGCAACAACAACCCATTGGGCTTGAGATGGCGATGGATACAGCGCAAAGCAGCGATTTGGGCTTGGGTGGTTTCCAAATGCATAAACGAATTGATCGCCACAAAAGCCATACCAAACTGCCGATCAAGATCAAAATTGGTTGCATCGGCAACCACAAATTCAAGCTGCTCCGCAACGTTTGCTGCTAATCCAGCAGCTTTAGCACGTTCGATCATGGCTGGAGCAATATCGATGCCCACCACCTTGAGTTTAGCCTGCGCCAGCGGAATTGCCGCCCGCCCAGTCCCGCACATCACTTCTAAAATGCTGCCACCAGCCATCCGAGCATGCTCGCGGTAAAACAGCAGATCATCCTGAAAATCGCCATAATCGGCATCGTAATAGGGTACAAACTGATCAAACATCCAAGTTCCTTACATAGCAACGCCATGGTTGTGCAAACACCGCGCAGCGAACCATGGCATTACTGAGTTGATTTAGCGTAATGTAATTGTTTTAGAAATCCCGCCGCTGGTTGGTCGCCAGACCAACTTGATCGATTGAAATTCGCCGGTATTGGTTCGCGCCGTAATACTACCCGAATGGCTGGCATTTGCCGGAATTGTCAACGTACTCATTAAGGGCGAGTTCGAGGCAATTGGAAACGCGCCAATATTGGTCTGAATCGTAAAATCGGCAGCCCGAAAGGTTAATGATTGGTTGGTAGGATTTTGCAGCACAAGATTAATCGTCACCTGCTTGCCATCACTGGCAATCTCGGTTGCCCCAATCGTCAAGAAGTAACTGCGCGATTCATGGACACTACCACTCGCCACAGGCTCAACCGGTTGGGGCTGGGTTGGTTGTTGGCCTGAATCAGTTACTACCTGAACTACTGGAGTTGGTACATTTGGATTCAAGCCAAGTAAGGCCTCGCTGGTCGCTCGCTCACTAGCAGTAATATCATTGTTACTGCGAGAGCCACCAAGCCGCCCAGCCAAGGCCGAACGCACCAGATTGAACCCCCCAACCAGCAATACCAAAAGAATAGCAGAAATTATCAATTCACTTCTGGTGGGCAACACTGAGCGTTTTTTCGGGCCTTTGGCAATCGCTGGGCGCAACGAGCCAACCAGATCATTGCTATAGTTCACGACGTTTTCCGGCTCAGGCGTTGGCTTGGCTTCGGCTGCTGGTGCTTGGGTTGGCGGTGCTTCAGCCTTTTGAGTTGGGAACGATGTAGATAGTGAAGCGGCTCCCGCGCCTAGCTCTTGACTAATCACTGGCGCAGGCGAGCTTGCCTCAAAACTTGGGCGTGGTTGCAACAAGCCAGCATTACCAGCAGCGCGGGCTGGTGGCGGCGAAAAACTAGCTTTAGCCGGAGCCGCCGTACTCGTTTGACCTAAATTCGCAAAGTCAATCTGGGTGGGCTTAAGCAGATCAAGCCCACGTTTAGCGGCAGCATTGGCTGGATTAATCTCCAGCACTTGTTGTAAGGCGGCAATTTTCTCGCTGTTGGTCGCTTCAACCGCGCTCAGCCAGAGCCAAGCTTGCTCATTTTTGGCATCAGCGGCAATTGCCTGACGCAGCACCAGCCGTGCCTCGGCATGGTTGCCAGAGCGGGCCGCCTGCACGCCTTGTTGAATTAATTGTTGAACAGTTGATGACATACAACTCCTACGGTTGGGGCTTCGCACGCACAATCAGGCGATGCGAATACACACCGATCGGCACACAGGTGATCAGCGTAACCGTTTCTTCAGCGGTTGGCTCCATTACCCATGTTTGGTCGGGGGTCACAGTACTTATGTCAGTTACTTGGTAGCGGTGTTCTACGCCGTCAACAGTCAGGATCAAGCGATCGCCGACGACTGCATTCGGTAACTGACTGAAGATAATACCATGATAGCCGACATGACCTGCTAGTACTATATTCCCAGCCGTCGTTGGAAAGCCTGCCACTGGCCAATAATGGGCGGCGGCATCGGTCGGCACATCCCATGTTCCCAACGAAAAACCTGCTTCAACAATCGTACTATCAAGCCCAATTCGTGGCATGCTGATGCGAGTTGGTCGCAATGCTTGCCAAGCAGCCGCCGCATCATTCACTTTGCGGGTAGCCCATTCCGGCGCAGCCTTGGTAGCATTTAAATATTGGCGACCCAAATGCCCCAACGACACTTGATAAGCCGCTGGCAATTCAGGGTGATATTCAAAGCGCGTGCGCTCAAAATATTGCACCGTATAAATTTGGCCATCTTGTTGGTTACGCTCGAGAAATTCTTCTGACAACGGATAGCCAAAGGCCTGCAAGCCGCCGTTGCGCTCCCAATACTGGCGAAACAGCCCGCCTAAGGTATGCCCCGATTCAGGGAAGAAGATTTGACCAGGATAGGCGGCTTCGCTGCGCGGCGTAAAGGCGGGATGCTTGGCTGAACCTTCGGCTGCCCAACGCCCCAGATGGCCAGCTAGCGTCCAGCCAATGGTTGCATGCCATTCCAGCCGCGCTCGCTCAAAATATTGCACTGGACGACCGTTTTCAACGAACACCTCGGTAATTGGATAGCCAAAAATTGGTAAGCCACCATTGCGCTCCCAAAACAACCGAAAATTATAGGCCAAACTATGGCCAGTTTCGGCAAAGTAGCGCGGTTGGCCTGCCGCAGTTTCGGCTGAGCCAATGCTTACCGTGGCTACCAACAGGCCAACAATCACCAAATAGGCTCGTAGTCGTCGCAGCATCAGCGCACCTTATCCTACTAAACGCGCTTCGGGGCCAGCACCATTAACGATCGTCCACTGGACTGCATCCAACTCGCAGAGCCGTGCCTCAACTTCAGGCGCATCTTTGGCTTCGCAAATCACATGCACATTTGGGCCAGCATCAATCGTCCAATAGCTTTGCAGATTGTCTTGAGCACGCCAACGTTGCACCGCTTGCATCACCGCTAAGGTACCAGGCAACCAATACATCGTTGACGGTTGGGCAGTCATAGCGATCACATGCATCGACATGGCATCGGCTTCCGAGGCTGGCCCCAAGCGCTCAATATCACGTTCGAGAATACCTTGGCGCACATCGGCCAAACGTTGCTCAATGCCTTCCAAGCGCACCGAAAAATAAGGGCTGGTCGTGGCAACACTATGGCCGCTCGTCGAAGCCACATGCTTGGCCTCAGTGCTAATCACTGCCACAATATCGACCAAATTCCAGTGCTCAGGTGGAGCAATTTGGGCAGCATACGAGCCAGCATGCGTGCCATCGTTGTACCATTCAACAAAACCAGCCGGAATCGAGCGGCAGGCCGAGCCTGAGCCAGAAAGCCGGGTCAAGCGCGATAGTTCGGCTTCATCAAGCTCCAAACGAAAGGCCGAAGCCGCAGCCCGAGTCAACGCCGCAAACGCCGCCGCCGACGAAGCGATGCCAGCATCAGAAGGAAAATTATTGCGCGAACGCACTTCAACCCGCTCGGTAACCCCAGCCAATTGACGCAAACGCTCAATTTGTTGGATGACACGCTCAAATTGACGACCTTTGGCCTGAACTTCTTCGCCGCCGCTTAAGGCTAGCCACACGCTATCTTCCACGGCTTCGGGCAAACATTGTACGGTTGTCTCGGTTAGACAGCCATCAAGATTCATGGAGATCGAGCCATTGGTTGGAAGCGTCAATTGTGAGTCGTGCTGGCCCCAATACTTGATAAACGCAATGTTGGCACAAGCCACTGCCGTTGCCGCATGCGAAAGCTGTTTCATACCATTCCTCACGTACAAATAAACAAATTCAGTAGTCGTATTGTAGCAGATCCCTAGGCCAATTTAGGCTGGTGTACAGACCACACAGCCTTGCTTTGTCAGATGTTGGGCTGGCAGCCAGCGCTGGCATTGTTCGCAACAGCCACTTACTTTAATTGGCTCAGTGCTGGTCGTCGGCAGTTGGGTCAAGCCCAAGGCCGTGCGTAATTCTTCATACTCACGAGCCGCCACCAACACCGCCCGATCAACCCGCTCGCCGCTAAATTCGAGGGTCAATACCATTCCAGCCAATAAATTATGACGCTCAGGAATGTTCTCCAAGGCTTTGGCATCGATCACCAATGGTCGCCAATCGTTGTGATCAGCAATCGCCATGACATCGAGGGTTACGGTATCGCCACCAAAAAAACCACCATAATTGTGAACTTCGCTCACTTCAAAAAGCTCAGACATCATTGTCCTCAACTAAATGTAGGGTTGATATTTGTTGAATTTGCTCGATAGAATAAAACTTATTCGCCACCCTTCCGTCCCTCCGCCGGAGGGAAACGCAGGGGGCTTTAATCCCCCTGCACCCCCTAAATATAGATCTCGTGATCGTCACTACATCCAAAGTTACAGCAGTTCCAGGCTGCGCTTAGGCTTGAGTACTCAGCACTGCTTCAATACTGTAGGCTTGCACTAACTGCGAAATATGCCGCAAGCTCAATGGGGCCACTGGCACAGCCTGAACCTGCTCACGCACGGCATCGTAGGTGGCTTGGCTGACCAAAATTTGGTTGGGCAACGCGGCACTACACAACCGCGCCGCTAAATTCATATCCGAGCCAATCGCGGTATAGTTCATCATTTGCGATGAGCCGATATTGCCCACGACCACCTCGCCTGAGGCAATCCCGATGCCGATTGCCACCGCTGGCAAGCCTTGATTCTGCCATTCGGTCATCAATTCGTTATGACGGGCCTGCATCAACAAGCCAGTTTGCACCGCCAACAAGGGGTGTTGCTCATAGGGCAAGGGTGCACCAAAAAAGGCCACAATTTCATCGCCCACAAATTTATCGACCGTACCACCTGCATTACGAATAATCGTGGTCATGGCCGAGAGATGTTCGTTGAGCATGCGAGCGACTACATCGGCAGGCAATTGCTCGGAAACTGTGGTAAAGCCGCGCATATCGGAAAAAAGCATTGATAATTGTTGGCGATGTACATTCAGATAATCGTTGCCAGGCGTGCGCAACATCAAATCAACCACATCGGGACTGACATAGCGGGCAAAAGTTTCGCGAATATGGCGTTGTTGGCGATCTTCAAACAGTGCCGTATCCATTTGCGATGCAATTGCATTCAACATTTTAACTTCGTGAATGCTAAACCCGCGTGTGCCTGGCGGATTCGCGCCACCAAAAACCCCAATAATTTGATTTTTCAAAATCAAGGGCACGCCGATATAGGCTCCAATTGTTTGATCGATCTGTTCGCGTCGCACTAATTTGCCTTGATCAACGGTTTGACGGGCCAAATCGCGCAAAACTTGCGAAACTTCAGTGCACGGGTCGGCTACATCAGCATGCGAAGCGGCGCGAAATTCAAGCTCATGCTCCTCGGCGGTGTAGAGCATAATAAAGCTCCAAGCAGCGCCAATCGTCTCGGAGAGCAAGCCCAAGGCTGCACCCAAACCTTGATCAAAATCGGGAGTGGCATCGATCAAGCGATCCAAGCGATAGATCGTTTCGAGTTCGCGATTGCGTGATTGAACTTGTTGGAATAAGCGCAAGCCAGCCATAGCCGAATCAATTTGTGAGCACATGGCATCCATCAAACGCCGATCATCAGTCGACCAATGGTGATCAGCCGAGCCAAGCACCAACACACCCAGCCGTTCACCCTTAACTGAGAGCGAACGCACAATAATTTCTGAATCGCCCTCTTGCAAGGTTGAAGTTTCACCGCCAGCCAAGGCATTGGTCAAGGCCAACATCAAACTAGCAGCATCATTTGGTCGCCAGCGTTCGATCGTAATATTTTGGGCGGGGCAATCTTCCAAATCGAGGGTAATTAATTGAAGCAAATCGGGCTGCAATACCCCACGAATAATCGCGGCACAGCCAGTTAAAAAGGTTTCGGTCGAGTCGGTTGTATCGCGGAGAGCATCGAGGTCGTAGATCGCCCGTAGCTCTCGATGGCATAACGAGAGTTCATGGTGTAGTTGTTCGGGCATACGCGCAGCACCTCCTTGAGCCAGCAAAACGTGGATTAACAACGCCAGTATAGCATGAACTGCCAGCGCCGGAATAGCACAAAAAAGGGCGACAGCACCACACTGTCACCCCTTGAAACCCAATACCTATGCAGTTTTAGTTGACATCCCAGACAATTTCGCCACGCAAGACACGGGCAATTTGTTCGGGGAAGTTTTTGACCGAAATGGGCTTAGCAATAAAGCCATCGAAGCCCGAAACGCGAGCGCGTTCAGCTTCATCACGCGAACCATTGGCGGTCATAGCCACAATTTTGGTGCGTTTCAGCTCAGGCAAGGCCCGTAACTTTTGAAACACAATATGGCCATTTTCCCGTGGGATGCGAATATCCAGCAGAATGAGGTCGAGAAAGCTCAATGTAGGGTTTTGACGTACTTGCGGCGAGTTTAACCAACTGAAGAAGGCATCTCCTGACGGACGAGCGTTGCAGTAGGCAACACCGATCTGCTCGCGCAGAATCCGTAACGTCAAATTCATGCTGTCAACGTTATCTTCGATTACCATCACTTTTGCACGGCTTGCGACGACGATAGGCGAAGCGCTCGGTCGAACAACCGGATACATGGACTTTCTCCAAAACGAACACAATAACCCTTACTACGCAGCAGCCGTCGATGCACGGTTGGTTATCGCTCGTGACATTGCTCGATAACAGTCATCCTAGAGGCTAGTCCTTTTGGGTCATCGAGCTAGTACCCAAAGAACTGTTGTATTGTACTTGAATTTCAAGGCTCAAATATCAAGTTTTGGTTAAGAAATTGCGCCAACAAATGAGCGTATGCTCATCCAAAACGAGTGCTTGTAGCAGAGCAAACGGCAGGTTATGCTGGCAGTGGTGCTGGCTCTGCGGCTGCTTCCCCATTGGGATTATGAGCCAGCGTTGCAGCAACACGATTGCCTGATTTGTGTTGCTAGTGTACCGTATAGCGCAGGATGTCGCCCATCCACTGTTAACCTGATTTCGCAACGACACAGCTATAACCCACCCAAGGAGTCGCTCGCGTTTATGCCAGAAGCACGATCATTTGGGCAACAATTGCGCGACTATCGCCATCAACGCCAACTCACCCAAGCGGCTTTAGCCGAGGAAGTTGGCTGCGCCGTCGAGAGTATTCGCAAAATGGAGGCCAATCGCCAGCGGCCATCACGCAGTTTAGCCGCTCGTTTAGCCAGAATTTTGCAGTTATCAGCCGAGCAAAGCCAGATTTTTTGCGCCCAAGCCCGAATGGTTGGCACTGATGCCGCCAATTCAGCGCCAAAACCAAGCGGCTTGCCATTAACTGCGACGAAGCTGATCAATCGCCAAGCTGAACTGGCAACGCTGCAAAACTATCTCAACGCTGAGCATATTCGGATGATTACGCTAACTGGGCCAGGTGGCGTGGGCAAAACCCGCCTTGCACTGCAAATCGCCCAGCATAGTCATAAGCATTTTCCTGATGGGGTGTATTTTGTCGATTTAGCTCAATCCAGCAGCGTGGCTGATATTGGTTTAGCCCTGAGTCAAGCGCTCAATCTGCCCAGCAGCAAATATTCGTGGCAACGCCACATTCAATTGCACTATCAACAAGCCCGTATCTTGTTGATTCTCGATAATGTTGAGCAATTGGTCAGCGCTGCCGAGCATTTTCGTGGTTTGCTCGACCATACCAGCAACCTCAAATTACTCTTGACCAGCCGCACGCTATTGCATTGCGCAGGCGAATATGCGATTCCGCTAACACCGTTGCGCTTGCCAACCGCCGAGGCCAGCCTTAACGAACTCAAAACCAATCCCGCCGTTCAGCTTTTTGTGCAACGAGCGCAAACGCTCAACCCGCAATTTGCCCTGACCAACCACAACGCCGAAGCAATCAAACAGCTTTGTTGGCAAGTTGATGGCTTGCCTTTGGCCTTGGAATTGGCGGCGGCCCGTACCCGTTTGCTCACGCCTGAAGCTTTGTTGGCTTATTTACAACCGCCCTTGGCCTTGCTCAGCACCAATGATCCAACTGCCCCAGCTCGTCACCAAAGTATGCACAACGCGATTAATTGGAGCTATCAGCAAATTTCGCCCAAGCAACAACAGCTTTTGCGTCAACTGGCAATTTTTCAGGCTGGGTGTACTTTGGATGCCATTCAGGCAATCGTGCCAAACAATAATCAGCTTGATCTGCTTGAACAATTGGCGGGCTTAATTGACCATAGTTTGCTGAACATGCAGGCTGAAGTTGAACAACCGCAACGTTTTAGCATGCTCAGCTTGATCCACGAATTTGCCGCGCAGCAATTGGCTGAACAGGCCGAATTTCCTGAGCTTGCCCAACAGCATCTCAATTATTATGTTATGTACTGTGAATCGCTCAGCCAGCAAGTTTTCGCGGCGCGTCAGGCGCTTTTGTTGGAACGCGAGAATATTCGCGCAGCAATTAACTGGGCAATCAGCACGCAGAATTGGGTTGCAGTTAGCAGTTGCATCTTACCCTTGGCCGAATTTTGGTATCGTTATGGAGCCGCCGAGGAGCTACAAACATGGCTGGCTTGGCTCGGCAGCCAACCAATTGATTCAGCAACTCAAGCCCGTTGCAACGAAATGCAAGGCTATATTGCGGCCTTTTTGCAAAGCCAATATCGTGCTGGTCAGGCTTGGTATCAACAAGCCTTGGCGCAACGGCAAGCCCTACAACAACCTGCCGCCATCGCCGACAATCTAGCCAAATTGGGCGAGGTTGCTATGGAACAAGGCCATTATGTCCAAGCGCTTGAACACTATCGCCACGCTTGTAGCATCCATGAACAGCTTGGCGACCAAGCTTCAGTGTTTGCCATGCACGATTGCCAAGCCATGGTTTTACTGCGTCAAGGCCAATTTGGCCATGCCCAACAGCTGTTGCAGCAAAGCCTTGATTATTGGCAGCAACAACAGATTTTGCCCAGCCTTGCGTTCAGTTTAAATTACCTTGGCATGATTGCCTTTTATCAGATGCGCTTGAGTAAAGCCCAACAGGCCCATGAACAAGCCTTGGCAATTTGGCAAACCCTCGACGATCAACGGGGGATTGCCTCAGCCTTGAATGCTTTGGCTCCAGTCTTGTTGCACCAAAACCAAACCGCTGCTGCACTGGCAGCAATCAAGCAAAGCGTGCAAATTCGCTGGAGTTTGCACGATTACGATGGCCTCGCTTGGAATTTAGAGCGGTTTGGCGAAATTTTGAGCAAAGTGCAGCAAGCTGAATTGGCGATTCAATGCTGGAGCAAAGCCAAGCAACTCCGCGATGAGCTAGCCTTGCCCTTGTTTGAGGCCGAGCAAAAACGTTTGCAAATCCACATCAAGCAAGCTGAGCAACAATTAACCTCAGTTCAGGTGCAACAGCGTTGGTTTAGCAGCCAAACCATGGCTTTAGCCCAATTAATCCAGACATTGCTTGGTATCATTCATTAAATTTCTTTAAAAATACCCCGTTTTTACCCCAGTTTTCACCCTTCTGTTGGTGGGCAGGTTTTGGTCTAATGGGCTTGCTAGTCAACGAAGGAGGTCACACGCCCAACAAGTCGAGTGAAAACTGCGAGCTTCAAACCGCAATCTAGTACGGGGTACACTATGAAAGTTTATAAGCCAATGCTCAAACTCATTGCAGCTTTTTTGGTCTTTTTACCGCTCGTCACCAGTGCTGCTAGCAGCACCGAGCACTTTAATCAACCAATCAGTAATTCCAGTCTGTTTAGCTGGTACACCAACTCCAGCACCGCCACGGGCACGGCCAACGTCAGCGATAGCCAAGCCCAAGATGGCAAGATTCTGCGGCTTTCGATTGCCGCTGGCCAAACTGCCTATCCAGGCCAAGGCTCAAATTTGGTTTCGCGCCAACAGTATCATTATGGCACCTATGAAGCCCGTATGAAAACCGCCAACTGCGCCAGCGACGAAGGTGTAATCAACGGTTTCTTTACCTATTTCAACGATGGCAGCGATAGCAATGGCAATGGCTTGCCTGATAACAGCGAAATTGATTTTGAATGGCTCTGCGCCGAACCCCAATCAATCTTGATGACGATCTGGACTGATTACAACGATCCAACCGCGATCAGTCGGCGGGTCTATCGCAAGGTTAATTTGGCAACTGGCACGATCGAATATACCCGCTATGCCACGACCTTCGGCGATAGCTACACCGATTTGTCGAATAGCCCAAGCGAAAATCAACCAACGGCGGTGCAGGCGATTCCAAGCTACAATTCAGCCACCAACTACTATGAATATGGCTTCAATTGGACTGCCAGCAACGTCACCTTGTGGGTGGTGAATCCGAGCAACGGCCAAAAAATTGTGCTCTGGGATTATCGTGGGCCAAGCGCACGGATTCCTAAAAATCCAGCGGCATTTATGGTCAATTTGTGGCATCACCCCAATTGGACTCCCGAATGCTGTGCGAATGCCACCAATCCACCACGAGCCACCCGTTCACTGGATGTTGATTGGTTACGTTTCACGCCACAAAGTGACATCCCAAGCGATACAACCGCGCCAAGTGCTCCCAGCAATCTGCAAGCACCCAGCAAAACCCACAACAGCGTAAATTTAAGCTGGAACGCCGCCACTGATAATGTTGGCGTGGTGGGCTACGATATTTATCAGAATGGCGGGGCCAATCCAGTTGCCAGCACCAGCAGCACCAACATCACGATCAGCGGGCTGAATCCCAGCACTGCCTATAGTTTTGCGGTCAAAGCGCGTGATGCCGCTGGCAATCGCTCGGCCAACAGCAACAGCCTGAGCGTCACCACCAACAGCCAACCAACTACAGGCAATGGCTTACAAGCAAGCTTTGTCAAAACCTCAGATTGGGGCAACGGCTATGTGGGAGTCTATCGGATTACCAACAATGGCAGTAGCGCCGTCGATGGCTGGACGCTAAGCTTTGACTTGCCGAGTAATGCCACGATTTCAAGCTGGTGGGATGCGACTCAAGCCAAGAGCGGCAACCGCTACACCGCTGGCAATCTCGAATGGAACCGCCGAATCGAAGTTGGCCAAACTCGCGAATTTGGCTTTAGCGGAAGCTACAGCGGCGCATGGATCAACCCCAGCAACTGCACGATCAACGGCCAAGCCTGTAGTGGCGGCACAACCAGCAGCAACGTGGCGCTTGGTCGGCCAGTTCAAGTTTCCTCGGTCGAAACCAGCACTTTGGGTGGAGCCAACGCCACCGATGGCAACAACGCCACTCGTTGGGCCAGCAGCTACAGCGATCCTCAATGGATTCAAGTTGACTTGGGCAGTAGCAAAAGCTTGACCAAAGTTGTGTTGAATTGGGAAGCAGCCTATGCGCGGGCCTATCAAGTACAAGTTTCCGATGATGCGAGTACTTGGCGCACCCTGAGCACTGTCAGCAACGGCGATGGCGGCAGCGATACGCTGAATGTCAACGGCAGCGGACGTTATTTGCGAATTTATGCAACCCAACGCGGTACCGAATGGGGCTACTCGTTGTGGGAAATCGCCGCCTATAACTAGGGAGCGTCTGGCAACAACTCCCAAGTTCAATCCCCTAGCCCACCTCAAAGCTAGGGGATTTTTGATTTAACGTTATTCCTGAGCGTTAGAATCATCAAGCTCAAGCGAAATATTGCACAGTGGCAAAACCTCACTGCGCTTAACTCGCCGACGATGGCGCGGATTTGGCGCAACGTCGGCATTCGCCATATATTCGCGCAGTTTACCACTGGCAATCAGGCGTAACACGCGTTGCGTCGCCACATTACTGCCAACCAGCATCGCATCAGGGTAAAGCAAGCGGGCCGCCTCGGTAATTGTAATTAAATCATCGGCATCGAGCCATGCCAGCACCGCCCCACAGACCGCTCCAATCCCAGACTGGGTCCAAAATTCGGCAGGAATAGCAGGTTCAGTGCTCAAGGGAGCCTGCCATAACAGCCGACAAACAACATCAAGCACGCCCTTAATTTCAAAATAACGGGCAACTCCCGCTGTTTCGCGCTCAATTTCGCCATTGGCAACCGCCACCAGCAAAGTCAGTTCTTGCTCCAACAGACTAGCTTCCGCTCCCGAATGACCCACCGCCCCACCCCACCAAAGATGCTCAGCCAAACGCTGTTGGGTCTGCATCACAGCGGCTAGCGTGGTTTGCACAATCGTTGCTTGATCAAAGTGCATACGCGATCCTCAACAATCAATAATATACGTATATTACATCAATATACGTATATTATCAAGTAAATCTGCAAATACTCATTGATCGCTAGCTAAAACAGCTGCTTAAAAAATAGTCACAATTTCGCCATATTTAACTATTGACAATACTGTGCAATACACAGTATTATAAAAACCATGATAGTACAAGCAACAGAACAAGAGGGATACGAAAAATTATCCCAAGAATTACGGCGGGGAGTGGTGATATTGGCGGCATTGAGCCAACTGCAAACGCCCCAATATGGCTACTCGCTGATTGATCGCCTGGCGGAACGGGGCTTTAGTATCGACCAAGGCACGCTCTACCCACTGTTGCGGCGCTTGGAAAGCCAAGGTTTTCTAGACAGTATGTGGAATGTCGAAGGCTCACGGCCACGCCGCTACTATGTGATTAATGAAGCAGGTCGCACCCTGCTAGCCCAACTGAGCCACGATTGGCAAAGCCTAGCCGAAGTCATGCAACGCTTATTAACTAATGAAGGAGCTTGAGATGGAACTGATTGAACGTTATCTTGCAGCAGTTGGCAATTATTTACCTGCCAAGCAACGCAGCGATATTTTGGATGAGCTACGTTCTTCGATCTACGATAGCCTTGAGCGCAACGATCAAGCGCTCGACGATCAATCGGCTGTTGTCGCAACCCTGCAAGCGCTGGGCGAGCCAGCCAAAGTAGCGGCGGCTTATGGTAACAACCAACAATATTTGATCAGTCCAGCGATGTTTCCACAGTTTCGAGCAGTGGTATTGCTGGTATTTAGCATTATTATCGTTAGTCAGCTTGGTTTAGCGCTGCTGGCAACAATTGGCAATTATCGCTTGAATATTGTGCAAGTTGCTTGGAGCGCCATCAGCAATCTGCCAGCAACCTTTGGCTTGATTGTCGCGATTTTCTGGGGTATTCAAAAGCTTGAAATTGAGGCTGAAACTGAGCCGAAAAAGCCATTCGACCCGCGCAAATTGCCAGCAATTACTCCAGCTAACGAGAAAGTTAGCCGCAGCTCGCAGCTGATTGGGATTGCGGTTCAGGTTATTTTGTTGGGCTGGCTGATGCAATTTCAGGCCGAAGGCGGCTTCCGCTGGGTTGATGGCAGTGGCTTGTTTGAAAACCCAGTGATTAGCCAGTATTTTGCCTTGGTGGTCGTTGCCAGTATTTTCAATGTGGTCGTTGATCTGATTGTGATGTGGCGTGGCGTTTGGCAAACCAGCACCCGTATCGCTTCACTAGCGGCCAGTGGCTTTAGTTTGATTGTGTTGTTCCTATTGATTCGCGGCCATGCCGAGTGGCTGACCAACGCAGGTTATCCCAATTCATTACGCCAACTCAGCCGACTTGGCGAGCTGATTCGCGAAAATAGCCCAGCAATTGGCATGAGTTCGTTCTATTACGGTTTGTCAATCACCGCCTTTTTCGTGATTATCGATGCAGGCTACACGGCCTACAAACTGTACCAAGAGCGTAGCCAAGCCAAGCTTAACAACAATCTTATTGCTACCGTGTAAAAAGCGCTCATTTGGCAGGAGTTAATTGGGTAATTAACTCCTGCCAAATCGTTTTAATTGACGGGCTTCGTTGCCAAGCGAGCACGTCGCTGCGCCCACCAACTTTGCGGCCAATTGGTATAACAAAGGTGAATCAGCATTACCAAGGGCAAAATCCAAGCCCAACGCAGGGTAAATTCAGGCTCAATCGGCTTAAACAGCATCCACCCATACGAAAGCGCAATCGTCCACCACTTGGGATAAAACAAAATCAACACAATATAAGTATAGGTGCCAAAAAAGGGCGAAGCCAAGGCCATCATCACAAGGCACAAGAGCACGCGCAGTTCGCGATCTTTAAATAAGAAGGGAATCCAAATAAATGGCAAAGCAAAGCGCCAGGTATCGCCTGCCGCTAAACGCCAAACATGCCGCGGTAATGTTTGAGTATTGCCCAACCAACGAATTGGCCAATCGATGCCAAACACCAAGAAACTCAGCAGCAACATGAGCGTCGGTGGAATTAACATGCGCCATAGATGGGGGAATTTTTGACCAACGATTAAGCCAACAATTACCAAAGCGGTTACTTGGGGTTTAATCGCCAATAAACAAATTCCTAGGCCATGCAACCATGGATTTTCAGATTTCAGAATCAAATATAAACCAAGGCATAGAAAAATATCAACTTGGCCCAAAGAATATTGACCAATCATGGAAAATGAAATAATAACTAATGGCGTAATCTTCATTCGATAAATTAGCCAAAACATCGTAGCAAATACCATAATGCTCCATAATGGCATTGCCCAGTTGTTATCTGGCAAGATCATGAGTGGTGCAAAAATCCAACGCGCATAATAAGGATTAAAGCCACAATTATCACAGCCTTTGGCAAAAGGCATATAATATTTATGTAGATCCTCACCAAATCTTGGGGTATACAATGACATAGCCGATAGAACAACGGCAACAATAATCACGATAATCCAAGAAATCCGCTTAATATCGATCGACGCCTGTGCCATACGCTTACTCCTCTGGTTGAATAGATGCTTCATAATACCAAAAAAGTCGCTGACCCAAGTTGTGCAAAAGCTATGGCATAATCAAGCCTAGGTCATGTTGCCAATGGGGGAATTCGAATGTCGCGCAGGTATCCAAGCCAACCATTAATTGGCGTAGCGGTGATGGTTTGGCACAAACAACAAGTGCTTTTAGTCCAACGAGCTAAGGAGCCATTGGCTGGCCAGTGGAGCGTTCCAGGTGGGGCGATCGAGTTGGGCGAAACAGTCGAGGCCGCTGCCCGCCGCGAAATTCGCGAAGAATGTAGCGTTGAAATCAGCCAGCCACATTTTATCACCGCTGTCGATGTGATTCATCGTGATCAAGCTGATCAGGTGCAATATCATTATGTCTTGTTGGAGATGCAGGCCGAATGGCTCAGTGGCGAGCCACAAGCAGGCGATGATGCTTTAGCGATTGGTTGGTTTGGGGTTGATGATCTCGCAGGTCTCGATATTCACCCTGAAACCCGACGGCTGGTTGAAACTGTCGCCGCCCAACGCCTCGATTAAAGCTAAAACCCCCGTTGGGCCAACCCAACGGGGGGTTCGTCAACAATTTAGAAATAACCTAATTCATCTTTAGCATCTTGGCTCATCATTTCGGGGTTCCAAAATGGAGTCCAAACCAAGTTGATATTCACATCGTTCAAGCTGGGGTGAATCACTTCGAGCGCTTTGACTTCTTTGTGCGCTTGGTCGATAATTTGTGGCCCAGCTGGACAAGCAGGCGTTGTCAGGGTCATATCAACCACGATTTGGCGGCCTTCATCACGAATATCAACATTGTAGATCAAACCCAAATCAACGATATTAACCCCAATTTCAGGGTCAACGACGTTTTTGAGGGCTGAACGAACCATATCATCACTAAGCATTGAGTTTCCTTCCTATCGTCCACACCAGATTGGCGTGATTAATTTGAAAATGTTTCAGGCGCGGTCTGGGTCGGGGCGTTTTCGCCAAGCTCAGCCCGAATCTGATCGTTACGATATTTTTTGATCGCAGCCTTGAGCGTACCCAAAGCCAAGGTTGCGCAACGCGGGCGCGATTGCACCACCTCACGGCCCAACTCATCGATCATCCAATTAAAATCCAAGGCTTCAACCGCTGCCAATGCTTGGCCCTGCATTTGTTCGAGCAAAATCGAGGCGGCGGCTTGGCTGATGGTGCAGCCCTCACCAACAAAGGCCAGATCTTGAATTGCATCGTTGGCAGCATCGACCTTGAGATAGATTGTTACGACATCGCCGCAACCAGGATTACCACCAGGCATGGTCACATCCGGATCGGCCAATTCGCCGCGATGGCGCGGTTGTTCATAATGTTCGAGCAAAAACTCGATAGCTTCTTGGCGATCCACATTCGCCTCCATAACTGGTGCTGATTTCTATTTGTATTGTACACGATTCTCCTGCAAAATTGGCTAGCTAAATAGCAAAACACCACCCGCAACGAGTGGTGTTTTGTAGAACGCTAACGGTTTGTAGGTTTAGCGGCCAGCAGGCAAGCTGTTGGCTGGGTTCTTGGTAGCGCTATCGACAACCCCGATATTTAGCGGAATTGAGCGTTCGAAGCTGCTGCCATCGGCGGCAGTACCAGTGACGGTTACGGCCACTTGATACAAACCAAAGGCTTGCGGGCTAGTCAGATTCAGGCTAGCGCTATCAACACCTTTAGCTGAGAGGCTACGGTTGGTTGGCAAAGCGCTGTGCAATTCTGTGCCTTGAGGCGTGCCTGTCAATTGAGCCTTGACGCTCAAGCCTTGAGCATTGCTAGCATTGACCTTCAAGCCCAAACTTTGGTTAGGCTGCGCCAACAAGCTAGCGGCATCAAGTTGCACATTCAAGTTGCTATCCAACGTGGCGTTGAATAGATAGGCGGTATCGGCCTTACCACCACTGACGACCACCGACCAAGCACCGCTCGCTGGAGCAGCAACTTCGGCGCTGTAGTGGTAGGCTCCACGGAAGAATTCAGTATCAAGCTCAGGCTTGTTGGCAGCATAGCGCTTGCCTTGGGCATCAACAAACGCTACATCGAGATCAGCACTGTTGCTGACAAAATCGAAGTTGGCGGTTTTCACCCCAGTTTCGAGATTGAAGCGAATGCCGCCACGGCTGGCGTTTTCGAGCACCCCACCCCGCAAAATGCTATTGGCATTGATCGTGGTCGCTTGATCAGCAACTGGGCTGTTAGCGCTATTTTCGCTGACTTTGCTGCGGAAGGTGCCGCGCACGCTTGGCTCGATTGAACTCCAAACCACGCTGCCCAAACGAATATTGTCGTGGTCGTAGTTGCGGGTAAAGAGCCGTGTATATTGGCGAGGGTGAATCGAGCTACTAACTTGCACCACCCCGTCATTATCACCTGAGATATAGGCTCCGCCAAACCACATGGCCGAGAAAGCTGGGCCATGGTTAGTACCACCAGCAGTGTGGAAGCGCACATTGCTATAGTTGGCGCTGCCATCGGTTTGCGAACGGAAGTTGCTCATATAGGCAGTTTGCATTGAATAGGTGCCATCATCGCGTTGGCCCAGCAACGAAGCCAACCAGCCAGCCCACCAGCTATACGCCAAGTCGGCCAATTGTGAACCACGGTGGGGCGAGCTGAGGGTAACAATATTTTGCACCTTGCCACTTGCGCCATAGTGAATCACAGCACTGTTGGTATCGACACCACCTTTGCTATGGGCGATAATGTTAACCGAGCGCACCCCATAATGATTTAAAATAACGTCTAATTGGCGATTCAAGGTTGCGCCGTTGGTCCAAACTGATGATGATGGGCCATCAACTTCGTCGTCAATACTCACAAAGGCGGTACGATAACCAGCCGCATAGGCTTTATCATACATATCGTTCGTGCCGTGGTACATGGTTGCGCCCCACCAGTTGGGAGCCTTGCCGTGTAACCCATGGACAAAGACCAAGACTGGCTTGCTGCTGCTGTTGGCTGGCACAGCACCCACCCAAACACGGCCTTTACCAGCGCCATTGACTTCAGCAATAATGCGCGGAGCTGGCGCAGCCATTAAATGGGCTGATTGGGCTTGAACCGACTTGTGTGGAAGGCTAACGGTGGCCAACATGAGGGCGATCAGGGCCAAAATAACTGCAATCCGACGTTTCACGAACGACTCCTTTGCATTGCTCATCGTCACTGACGAACTACCGTAGAGAGAATCGACTGACGGATATGTGGGAGAAATTGGTGGATGACTATAGCATAACGCAGAATGTCAAAATAGTCAAAACTTTATTAATAGAGTGTATTTTGAGGAGTATTTGGCAATGAATCAGCATCTCTGGCAGGTTGAATGGCTGCAACAACTCCTACAACAACCGCATATCGCGCTCAATCAGCCAGCAATCCAGCAGCTTGTAAATGCCAAAGGTGGTCTGCATGCATTGTTGCAATGGCTTTGCCAACAACCATTACAGCCGGATCAACAACGCTTGCTGCAATTGATTGTGACCGAACCCCAACGCAGTATCGCCTATTATGCCGATAGCCTAGGCATTCATACAACCACCTATCATCGCCATTTCAAAAAGATATGCCAACAATTAACGACGTTTTTAAATGATGGAGTTGCCGAACCGCAAGCCAGCCCCAGTTTCAACCTACCGATTCCGCCAACTCGCTGTTTAGGTCGTGGCAATGAGCAACAAAGCATCAATCGGCTGTTTGCCAAAGGTCAACGTTTGATCAGCATTTTAGGCTTTGGTGGGGTTGGCAAAACTCGCTTGGCGTTGGCGATTGCCGAAACCCAGCAGGCTAATTATCGTGATGGAGTCTGTTTTTGTGGGCTAGCCAGCATTAGCCAACCACAATTAGTTTTAGCGACAATTGCCGAAGCACTTGGCGTAGCGATTGGCCCGCAACAAACCCCTGAAAAAGCGCTACAACAATTTCTCGCCAAGCGTCAACTCTTGCTGATTTTGGACAATGTTGAGCATGTTGTCGAAGGGGTTGCCGCGATTGGCCAGCTTTTACGTGAAGCACCACAGTTGCAAATTTTGGCAACCAGTCGTGTACCGCTCAATTTATATGGCGAATATATGCTGCAACTTCAGCCATTGGTCGTGCCAACCAAGCCAATCGCCAGCCAAGATTTAGCTGAAACACCAGCAATTGCCCTGTTTATTGAGCGTGCTCAAAGCCATGCTGCCAGATTTAGCCTCGATGATGCCAGCCTTGAAGCCATACGCCACATTTGTAGCCAACTTGAGGGCTTGCCCTTAGCGCTAGAATTAGCTGCCGCCCACACTCGGATGCTCTCGCCACAACGCTTGGCCCAACAACTCACCAACCATGTGCTCGGCCTCAAAACCAGCATTCGCGATTTGCCCGAACGCCAACGCAGCCTGCGCAACCTGATTAGTTGGAGCGTCGATCTGCTGGAACCAAGCCAGCAACAAGCCCTGCAAGCCTTGGCAATTTGGCCCGCTGGTTGGACACCCAGCAGCGCGAGCTTCGCCCTTGATCTCGCCGAGGATGATTCGACGCTCTACGATATCTTGGCAAACTTGGTTGATCATCATTTAATTATGCAAGTGCCACAGGCTGAACGTTGGGTTTTGCACCCATTTGTCCGAGAATATGTGCTTGAGCAATTAGCGCCAGCTCGACAGCAACAATTTGCCCAGCAACATCTGGCGTGGGCTACCCAACTGAGCGAGGCCTTTAACCAGCATTTTGCCGATGCCCAACAACAATGGCTTGATTTATTCGAGGCCGAGCACGACAATCTCCGAGCTGCCTTGGCTTGGGCCAGCAGCAACCACTACCCAATTGCCGCCTTGAATATTGCGGTTAATAGTTGGCGTTTTTGGTGGGCACGTAGTTATTTCAATGAAGGTCAACAATGGCTCGATCAAGCTTTAGCCCAAGCCACGAGCCAACCCCAGAGCCTTGAGCCAATCTTGCATTCACGCGCCTTGAATGCCTGTGGCGCTATCGCTTGGAGTCGTGGCGATATTGCGGCGGCCCAAGCGCATTTTAGCCAGAGCCTAGCACTCTACGATGCCAACAATAATCCAATTGGCGCGGCCATGGTGCGCAATAATTTGGCACTCGTGGCGATTAAACAGCAGGCCTATGCCCAAGCTGAAAGCTTGTTTGAGCTGAATGCAACAGTTTTTGGTAGCACGGTCGAACAAGCTGCGAATTATGCTGCAACTTTGAGCAATTTGGCCATGTTGGCGCGTTATCGGGGCGACTTGCAACGTGCCTATGATTTGGCCCAGCAAACCCTCGCCCTGCGTCAAACCCTCAATAACCAGTGGGCAACCGCAACGTCGTTGACCAATTTGGGGGCAATTAGCCTACAACGCGGCGAATTTCAGCCAGCCCAACGTTACTATCAACAAAGCTTGCAGGTGCTCCACCAGCTTGGCGAGCGCGAAAGTATCGCCGAATGTTTAGAAGGCTTGGCAATTTTGGCAATTCAGGCAGGCCAGTATCAACTTGGTGCGCAGCGCTTGATGATGGTCGAACAATTACGCGAATCAATCGGCGCACCACGCTCCGAGCCAGAACAAGCTCTGCTAGCACCATGGATCGCGCAACTTGAGCAACAGCTTGATCGAAGCATTCGTCAACAACTTCATCAGCAAACCAGTCTTGATCTGCTTAAATCGATGATTGAACAAGCACTTAGCGAACCCTAAAACAAGCACAACAGGTACGGCCTCGATTTGGAATGTGGGCTTAATCACCCAATCTTCCAAACCGAGGCCGCATTATATCCGATGTGATTATCGCAAGCGTTATCTATGGTTTGCGCGTAAACAGATAGGTTTCGCTGCCAACATCCATGGTCAAGGTTGGTTGATTATTCGCATCAACGCCTGTTTTGAAGGGAATTCCGGTGAACGGCGGGGTTACTGAGAGATAGCCATCAGGCTCGCCTTGGTCGTTCAATACTGGCTTGAATTGCGTTTGAATCGCGCCAATATCCAGCCACAGTTCCTCTCCATTCAGCATCAAGCTCACATCGCCCAAGGCAGCATTGGTATAGCTGCCCAGTAATGGCTCAACGCTAGCCAAATCCAACTCAGGCGCAAGATTTTTAGCAACTTCGCCCAACGATTGTTCAATGCTTTGAGCGCTATAGGCCGCAGTTTCAGCCGCTTTGCTTGGTTGATCAAAGGCTAATTCAAAGTAGCGATCGCTAATGCTGGTGGCAAAATGGTTGGCATATTGACCATTGCTCAAAACCACAATCCCAATGTTGGCCTCTGGAATAAAGGCAAACTCCGATGAGAAGCCAAAAGTTGTACCACCATGAGCAATAAATTCCAAGCCATGATAATCAGTAATCATCCAACCCAGCCCGTAGCTTGATTTGGCATCGATCGCAATTTGTGGCTCCCACAGCACATCTAAATTTTCGTCGGAAACCAAGCGTTGGCCACTAGGAGTAATCCCATGATTGAGCAAGGTAATCAGATAATTGCCCATATCGTTGGCAGTTGACCACTCGGTTGCGCCCGCTGGAGCTACGCCTTTGATCGCAAATTCCATGCTGATCGGAATGGTTCGGTAGGTTGCATTGGTCAAATCCAAGCCATGAGGCAGGGCATGATTGGGGCTGGCTTCAACAACTGCTTGATCAAGCGTGGTGTTATTCATGCCCATAGGTTTGAGCACTCGTTCAGTCAATGCTTCGGCAAAGGTCCGATCAAGCTGGTTCAGATCGCCGCCGCTCGCCGCTGCTGCTGCAAAGCCACCAATCGCCACCATCTGATTGCTATATTGAAAGGCCTCGCCAAAATCGGTGAAGAACTCAAAATCAGCAACCGAAGCGATAATCCCTTGAGCATCTAAATCTTCAGCATTGAAAATCATCTCGAAATCGCGGCGCGGCACACCAGTACAAGCACAAACCAAATGGCGCACGGTGATTTGCTTAGTAATTTCAGGATCTTTGACCTTGAAATTAGGCAGTAATTCAACCACTGGCGTATCCCATTCGAGTTTGCCTTGATCGACCAAGGTTGCCATCAACAAGGTTGTCAAGCTTTTGCCAGTTGAGCCAATCATCATCTGGGTATCGGCATCCATCGGCGCTTGCGAAACCACATCGCGCACCCCAAAGCCTTTGCTATAGGCAATTTGACCATCTTGGACAATCGCCACGCTCACGCCAGGAATCTTATATTTGGCTTGTTCAGTTTGAATAAAATTTTCTAATTCACTGATCAGTTCTGTCCCAACATCAACCCTTTGATCAGCAGTAATAGTGGTTTGGTTGAGCGCCAAAATCGTAAAGCCCGATTGAATGATACCAACTTGTGATTGTCGTTTGGTAATCGTGGCATTTTCGCCTTGCACCAGCATCAAATACGCTACGCCTTCGTGCAATTGAGCCAAGGCTACGGTGGTCTGGGTGGTATTTTTGGTGTCGTAGGCGGCAACCAAGGCCTTTTCCACCCCACTCGGGGCTGGCATTTCTTGGCTATCATCGGGTTTAAGCGTAAAACTTGGGTCGGCTTGCTGCCAACCTAATTCAATCGCCTTACTTAAATCAGTTTCTTCAACACTCAACAGGGCAATCTTAATTTTTTGATCGGGATCATTCAGTCGCACAATCCCAGCTTGGTCTTCAAGTTGCCAGTTTGTCGGAATCGGCACTGAGAATAATTGGTTGGTACTGGTATAGATACTGCTGCTTTCTACGCCTGCATTGGCCTTGGTTGGGGCGGTAGTTACGGTTGCGGCAGCGGTTGGCTCAACAGTTGCCGCGCTGACACTAGTTGGAACACTGGTCGCAGTTACCGCGCTGGTAGCAGTCGATTGGGTATTGGCAGTGGTACAACTCGCTAAGAGCATTGAGGCCATTCCGGTGAGCAAAATCCAGCGTTGCCAGCGGGGCAATAATTTGGCAAAGTTCAACATACGCGACCTTTCAACCTAACAGATTACAACAATCACTTACTCAAAAAGCAGGTTTAGAACGATTGCAGTGATTGGGGTTAGCATAGTTGATTGGTCGCTGTAGGCCTAGGTTAATAATGCTGAATTGTGCTCACTCAAAAGCCAAGCCCCCTTGAGCAATTCAGCAGGTAGTCGCTCGTACCAAAGATCGAGGCCGGCCTAGCTTTCTACACGACAACCCCTCTTCCGACAACTGAAAGAGGGGTTATGTCTAGTTAGAGACTATTAATGCAGATCAATCGCCTAGGGTGTCCAGACCAAATAGAGCGGCGTAGCACTATAGACGCTGCCATAGAGATCGGTGAATTCGATGGTTAGCGTCTGGCCAGCCCTTGGCAATAGCACACTTGCCGGGACTGGCACCAAAGCTGATTGCGGCTGTCCATTACTTGCATAGTCGTAGCGGAAGATCTCAGTTGTACCCGCTCGAATAATCACCGCATCATCGACTAAACCCGCCACCAGACTAGTCGGGCTTGATGAAAGCCAATAGCTTCCACCGCTTGGCAGCACCGTCGGCAGGGTAATCGTGCTCGTAAAAAAGACAAAGCCAGGAGTAGCGACTGGGCTAGTAGCAATCGCAGTTGATCCCAAGGTCACAAGTGAACCAGTACGGCTCATCGTCACAAAGGGTAGATATTGAATAAATGTCGTGGGACCAGGCGTGTTGGTTGGCGTACCAGTCGGCGTATTCGTTGGTGTGTTGCTAACCGTTGCTGTCGGTGTATTGGTTGGTGTATTCGTCGGCGTGTTGGTTGGCGTACCAGTCGGCGTGTTAGTGACCGTCGCCGTCGCGGTATTAGTTGGGGTGTTGGTCGGTGTGTTGGTCGGTGTATTGGTCGGTGTATTGGTCGGTGTATTGGTTGGTGTGTTGGTTGGTGTGTTGGTTGGTGTGTTGGTTGGTGTGTTGGTTGGTGTGTTGGTTGGTGTGTTGGTTGGTGTGTTGGTTGGGGTTGCCGTCGCGGCTGCAACGATCGTGACAATCCCACTGGTACTGTCAAGGCTCTGGCCATCTGGATTGGTTACTGTCACGATGCGTGCGCCAGCACTAGCTCCAGGTGCAACCGTAATATTGAGGGTAATTTGGGTTGGGCTGTTGTAGGTAACACTATTTACTGTTACCCCGCCGCCATTGATGCTGGCAGTAATTCGGTTGCTAAACCCTGCCCCTGGATCATAAAAGCCTGAGCCAGCGCTCGAAGTGCCAGTAATAATGATATCCGTCGTCGTCCCCTGATCGACTGAGGCTGGATTGCTTGTGGTAGGGGTTGCTGGCGGCGGAGCTAGCACTTTGACAACCTGCACCCCATACGAATCGGTGGCATTGGTAAACTGCTGAATCGTCCACATAGTCATATCATCGCTGGGGTCAAGGCTGGTATATGAGGTATTACCCCAAAATCGCCCACTCGCCCCACCAAGATCAGCAGCGGGATTGTAATCAAAGCTGCTCGCCGTATAGAGCGTCGGCGCTTGCATTGTTCCAAGAGTATCACCAGCCAAGCGGCTGGTCATGGATGCATTGGCCCGCGCTGCGGTTCCGGCACTACTGAAGCCCATCACCGCATGGCCTTGGCCCGAAACAGCGATGCTCGGAATCCATTGAAAGAGCGGGTTGGCAGCAGCATTATCAAACACCGTTCCCGCTTGGCGCAAGGTTGGTGTCGTCGTTAAATTTTGAAACTCATACCAGCGCACAGAGTTACGCGCTCCCGCTGCCGTACTCGCCACCCCAGCACTACTGGTTCGAAAACTATGGGCTGTCCAAAGCCGACCATTGCGAATCATGGCTCCATACAACCGATCATCAATCCCATCGAGTTGGCCGTTCGCCCCTCCAGTATTGCCTAAGTGGGGAACGCGGGTAGGGAAGGTGGTCGTTGGGACGGTCACTGAGATATTGGCTGAGATTGTGGGGGTTAGGCTGCCTGGATTGCTCACCCGCCGAAACATCAGCGTGCTAAATGTCGCGTTATCAACCCCCACAAAATAGCCTTCGGTTGCGGTTGGGTCAAAGTTATCAACGCCTTGTGGAGCAAATGGGCCAGCGCCAGATCCACCAGATACTAACCCAGCGAAGGTCGTTACTACAATCGGCCCAGTTCCAAGGATCGAGCTTTTTTGCACCACATAGCCATTGGTGCTAACGAACGAACCAGCGGTGGTGAACATGTTAGCGCCAATATACAAGGCATTAACATCAACACCGAGGCTCGCATAATCCATCATCTCGGTAGCGCTGCCTTGAAAAAAGAAGAACGTCCAGACCGTGCTAGGCGTAATCACTCCCGCACTGGCAGCATCGCTAACCGCCAGCAACACCCGATTGACTTGATTCCCTGAGAGGCCTGGCAAATCGGTTACCGTCAAAAACCAGCGCTGGGTCATTCGATCATAGCGAATCCGTGGATAGTAGGTGATGTTATTGGCAATCGGCTGGGTCATCACCGAGCTAAAAAACGTTTCCATCGTGCTATCGAGCACGCCATCGGCAACACCTGTAGCTTTATTGAAGGTTCGCAAACGCCCATTAATTGCAACCACAAATTGGCTTGGTCCAACAGTGCCCATCGTGCCCGGCGGAAACCGATTGCTATCGGCTAAGGTTGCGCCCGTAAAATTGGTGCTCAAACTGCTCAAGGCGCTCGTATTCAATGCTGCAACTGGCGCAGCCAATGAATCTGCTTGGGCTGGCCATTGGGCAACTGCCGGAGCATTCGGGTTTTCAGCCAAACGCTGGCGATCAACCAAGAAACGTGGCTTTGCTAAACGCGCTGGCTGTGGTTGTTGATCGGCAAACGCTTGGCTGGCCATAATTGCGGCGCTCGTGCGTTGGATGCCAACCGTCCCGATTTGGGTTATGCCACGCGATTCACCAGCAGGAATCGATTGAACTGGAGCGTCAAACCGCGCGTGGGCACGAAAGCTTGCGCCAGTCTGAGCCATGGTCAAAAGCAGAAACGTCATAATAAGAAGCTGAACAGGCTTCAAGCGCATGCGAAATCTCCTTAGACTGTGTGGATTCACCCCGATAATGGTTTCGGATATGCCAAACTCAATCAGATTTCATTGATTGTTTCGGCAAGCGTTAAGCAGCATCAACCAGCAACATCACCTTGCTGAGCAGATCATTGATCAAGCATCTAGGATGATTGCGGAGATAGCGATAGTTTGATAATCCCTTGGGTTATGTCTATCGTATCATGATGCGCCAAACAGGCTATAAGCCAACTACGATGGGCAGTAGCAAGGGAGGTATTAGTTTATCTAGCAAGGTGCAAGCTAAAAATTGGAGTTGGGCTAGCCTTGCCTTTCAAGCTGATTGTGCCCAAATCAACACATGGCAATTGTTGATCAATCAGTTGTTGCAGACTGGCTTCGAGCAAAATTTGGCCCTGTTCAGCAGCAGCCATTAACCGTGCGGCAGTATTAACCACATCGCCCAACAAATTAAATTCACGCCGCCCGCGTGGCTCGCCAATTTCGGCGGCAAACGCTGGGCCATAGGCAAGGCCAATTTTGCAGCGAATTCGTTGTTGATAACGCCGAAAATGCAATTCTGGCGATTGCTCAACCAATTTTTGAATCGCTAACGCGGTTTGGGCCGCCCGCAAGCCATCATCAACATGCGCTCCAGTCACCCCAAAATGAATCAAAATATTCGAGCCAGATTTATCGTAAGTCACATTTTTCAGAATCCCGCCGGAAGTTTCGACCGCCGCATTGATCAAGGCAAAAATCCGTGAATAGGCTTTGATCAACAAGGGTTCTTCGTCGGGGTCGAGATATTCGGGGGCATCGCTGATGCCGCTCAAATTCATATAGATAACAGGGAGTTGCAGCCATTGCGGCGGTACTTTACGCTGAGCAGCGGTTTCAACCAACAAGCGCAGCACCGACACCGGCAAAAAGCTGGCTAATGGCTCAGTCGTGTTGAGCATTTCTTCAATTTCATGCACCAACGCCACAACACTGCGATCGAGCAAAAATCCGCCTGCTTGGCGGCGTTTGGTCGGCGCAATATCATATTCGCCCAAGGCTTGCTCGGCTAAATCATCACAAACCAAAGCATAGCCATCATGCAATAACTCACAGCGATACAAACCCCCAACCGCTTGCAGAGCCGCTTGGCTAAGGCAAACCCGCCCAACTTCGCCTGCGCCTTCAGCATATTTCGTCGCTTGCACCGCCTCGCCCAACAGCACATATTCCATGCGTTTGGGTGTGCCAATATCGGCAGCAATAAAGCGCCCACGATGCAAACCGATGCGCATGCCCAGCGAAATAACGCCTTGGGGCGTGGTTAATTGATTAAATTGCTTCATCGCCCGTTGCATGCGCAGGCCAGCCCGCACCGCCAATGCAGTGTCGTTGCGCTCACCATCAGCCGGAAATTGCACCAACATGGCATCGCCTGTCCATTCCAAAAGATTGCCACCTGATTTGCTGATAATTTCAACCATCTGGGCAAAATAGCTATTCAACACATTTAACACTTGATCGGTGGCATGATCATCGGCGTGGGCATCCATTAATGTGGTAAAGCCCGCCAAATCAGTAAACATCAAGGTGCCTTCTTGCCAAGCAGAGCGGGCGAGGCCTGGCGTTGGCGGGGTTTCAGCAACGAAGCGCGGCACATAATCACCCAACATGCGTCGCAAGGTGCGCAAATGCTCAAAAACCTGAATCAAGCGTTCTGGAATCGGCTCGACCCAAACCGAGGCATACAACATCGCTGGCAATAACGAGCGCAAGCGTGGCTCTAGCAACGTTAATGGATGATTTGGCATGATACCGCTCCTTGATCAGGCAATTGACTATCGGCCTAGCTACTGAAAGTATACCGTGCATCCCCAACATCAACCACATATTCTCTTCACGAGTTCCTCACACTTGCTGACTAGAATTGATAGCAGATTAAGCAATCTGAGCGCAACGCTCAGCATCAGATTCTATCGGGAGCTTTCGCATGAAACCATTTACCAGAGCACTCATCACCAGTATGCTGGTGGCAATTTTAGCAGCCTGTTCAAGTAGCCAAACGACGACCAATAGCAATACGACTTCGAGCAACAGTCAAGCGGTGGTCAGTGCAACGACCAACCCAACCGTGGTCGTGCCAACCGTCGAATCAATCGACCAAGCCCTAGCTACCAAAGCCACACCGCACGATACCTCAGCAGATTTGGCTTGGGATACAGCGGAGTTGGTCGAAATTAAACTGAGCGATAGCAGCATCACCGCCAGCAGCCCCAATGTCAAAATTGAGGGAACGACTGCCACGATTAACGCAGCCGGAACCTATCAATTGAGTGGCAATTTGAGTGATGGTCAAATTATCGTTGATACTGCCGATAAGGATTTAGTGCGCTTAATTTTGAATGGCGTAACGATTCATAGCTCAACCAGTGCTCCCATCGCCATTATGCAAGCCGAACAAGTGGCGGTGATTTTGGCCGATGGCAGCCAAAATACACTTTCAGATACAATTGATGCCTCAGCCAATGCTACGACCGAAGAAGATTTGCCCAACGCTACGCTGTATAGCAAGGCCGATTTAGCGATTGATGGCACTGGTAGTCTGACGATTCAGGCCAACGGCAACGACGGCATCACTGGCAAAGATGGCTTGGTGATCAACAGTGGCACGATCGATATTAGCGCAGTTGATGACGGCTTGCGCGGCAAAGATTATCTGGTGGTCAACGGCGGCACAATCAGCATCAATGCTCAAGGCGATGGATTAACCGCCGATAACGAAGAAGATCCGACCAAAGGCTATATTTCGATCACAGGTGGTACATTCACGATCAGCGCTGGCGGCGATGGTCTCAGTGCCATCACCGATCTCTTAATCGACGCTGGTGATTTAACGATTAGCGCTGGTGGTGGCAGTAGCACCAGTGTGAGCGCTGATGCTTCAGCCAAAGGCCTGAAAGCTGGTCAAAATTTAGTGATTGGCGATGGCACGATCACGATCGATGCTGCTGAAGATGCGCTGCATTCCGATAGCAATGTCACGATCAATGCTGGCACAATCAACCTAGCCGCTGGCGATGATGGTGCCCATGCCGATGCAAACCTCACGATCAACGGCGGCGATCTGACAATTAGCACCTCGTATGAGGGTCTCGAAAGCGCCGTCATCACGATTAACGATGGCACAATTAGCCTTGTAGCCCAAGATGATGGGGTGAATGTGGCTGGTGGCGATGGTTCGAGTATGCAGGGTGGCGGCATGGGTCGGCCCAATCGCAACGATAGCTTTGCTGCTGGCAACTACTTTTTGTATATCAACGGCGGTACATTGGTGGTCAATGCTGCTGGCGACGGCTTAGATGCCAATGGCTCGATCGTGATGAACGGTGGTTTGGTGTTAGTTCACGGCCCAACCGAGCAAATGAACGGCGCATTGGATTATGATGGTGGGTTCGCGTTGAATGGTGGCGTATTTGCTGCGGCTGGCAGTGCGGGCATGGTCCAAGCACCCGACACCAGCTCAACGCAAGCCTCAGTGCTGATCAACTACAGCTCAGCCCAAGCTGCTGGCAATTTAATACAAATTCTTGATCAATCAGGCAAGGCGATTGTGAGCTTTGCGCCCAGCAAACAATACCAAGCCTTGGTCTTCTCATCGCCAGAGCTGCAACAAGGCGCAAGCTACACGATCAATAGCGGTGGCTCACTGCAAACGAGTTCGGCCAGTGGCTTCTCGTCGGAAACAGCCAATGCAGGCGGCACAGCTTACGCCACTTTCAGCGTCAGCGATATCGTGACCCAAGTTGGCCAGCGCATGGGACGACAACGCTAAAAGCTAAAGTCAAAAGGCAGAAGTCAAAAATCAAAAAGCGTGGCTATAGGCTGAAGGCAATTGGCTAATGGAACATGAGATAGTGTTTCAAACCAGTCAAAAGCCTATAGCCTATAGCCACACTCCATTTGCGTCCTTCGTGGTTCTGACCACGCCAAAACTTCAAGCCAACATAGCTTTTATCCAAACGTTTTACTGCAATCGGGCTAATTGCTGCTCAACCCATGGTACGCTATCGAGCAAGGCCATGCCAAGCCATGGCTGGGTTGAATCAAGCGGCAAGACGATTTTCCGCAGTTCCCATACATCAGCAGAAGCACCACAATTACGCCATGCGGCTTGAATAATCTGCACACTTTCGGCAATGTGCTGGCGCTCAACGTAGTAGTTAATGATTTGGTGCAAGGACTTAATCCGTTTCGTCAGCCTAGTAAACCCATGCGAGATTTGATATGCAGCAACGACAGCATCGGTTTGCAGCAATGCTGGAATCAGATAATCCAAGACAGCATCTCTTTTTTCTGATACTTCATCATTGGCAATCAGCGTTTGAGCAAAAGCCAAATCGCCTCGTTGCGCATAGTTCAAAGCGATAGCATCAATACTTAAGTAATTAGGACAAAGCCGACTTATTTCAGCAATAATCGTTTCTACCATCACGCGGTCATCAACTTGAGCATAGCCATTGGCAACGATTCTTAGGACTTGGGCACGCTGGAACGGCACTGAAATAGCCATAGCAAACTGATAGGCTTTGCCCAAAAAATCTGGATGCCCACGCACCGCATAGGCCGTACAGCTATTGGCTAATACAGTAAATAGCGCATTTGCATAACTGCTTGGTTCAATACCATCGGCTAAACCAAGCATATCAGCCAAAAATATGTCAGTATCTGAATCGGTAGCATGCTGAATATATTCCATCGCAACATAATGATAGGCAGTAACGTTTGGTCGAGATTGGGCAATGGAATGGGCATATGCTAACCAATCGGCAAAATCTGGGTAATTGGCTTGTTTGATATAGGCTCTAGCAATTTCACAAAGCACTTTCACATACCAATCTACGGGCAAAGCTGGATGCCGCATAGTACGGATGGAATCCAATAGGCTGGGAAGATACTGATTAGAACCATAGTTAATCTGAGCAATCGCCAAATCTTTTAGACATTCAAGCACACTAATTCGATCAGTGATTATCCTCAATAGCTCAATTATTTCAGCATAATAACCTGTTACCAGCATCGCAAAACCATGCGAATGCCCCTTGACTATAATCTCGCACAAATTCCGTGCATACACCTCAGGTCGGGATCGGCTCAAGTTAAGCGTCGCATAGGCTTGCTCAATCTCACCATTATCAGCACAGATGCGACTTATTGTTCTAAGGTTATAATCCTTAAATCCAAGAATAATAATTGATTGAGCCAACTTGAGGGCATCAGCCAACATGGCATAGGCAGCATAGCTCTTAATTAATATAGGAATGGCAATTTCTTGATCTATTTCAGTTTGGAGCAATGGTACGAGTTGACTCGCCTCAGCGCTCATAAGCTGCCCTTGGGCTTGAAATTCACTCGCCAAAACGGTATCCCCAAGCTCACATAAACGTATCAGTCGAGAGCGCGGGTTTTCAATCTTTCGCGCATGGGTTAATGCTTCAAGCACATAGGTTTGAGCTTGTGAATGATTCTGTTGCTCAATTGCTTGCCTTAAGAGCATTTGTAACAGTTGGACCGCTAGCTGCGGCTCGGTACTAGCATCAACCATCTGACGAACAAGGTTAATCTCACCATGATTAAAGTAGATCGTAGCCTTCTCGAACAACAATGAATATTCAAAGGTTGCTCGCTGACCAATTAATAAGGCGGTTTGAACAACCCGCTCACAGAGATCTTCATAGCCATAGCGCTTAACATGTTCGGTCAGCCACAGGAACTCCGACATTTGTTCATGGAAAAGATGCTGCTTATCAATCGTTGTAATTTTAGCCAGTGCTTCAGCAAAAATACCCCAAGCGTGATCATGCAAGTGCTGACGAGCATAGGTATCACCAATTTGGAGCAAGCTTTTTGCCGAATAATGGCGGTGCTCAATGGTTGCGAGCGCACGTTGCAGCACCACCAGCGTCTGCTTAATTTGCAAATTTTGCGCATAACTGGTCGCTAGGAGACACAGACTTTCTCTCTTTTTTTCATCCCCAGTAATCAACTCAATCGCTTGCTCAGCCTTGGCAAAATCAGCATATTTACAATACCAAGCAGCTAACGCAGCATATGCCCGATCGCGGTAAAACTCATCGGTAATCGTCGTGGTCAACTCGGCTGCAATTGCGATCTCATTCCATTTGAGATAGATACGAACAAGTTCAATCCGAGAGTCATCCTTTCGAATCATCGGATGCAAGCTTTGAGCTTTGGCCAGATTCCCTCGATCGAGGTAGCCACGGATCACGGCCAATACAGCCGCCTTGATTTTTCCGCCTTGCCGTTGGGAGCCAGCTCGATCGGAGTAGCCACGGATCACGGCCAATACAGCTACGGGTTGAACATCATCAGTTAAGCGTTTGCTCAAGGCTCGAGCGTAGGCCAAGAGCGCACGGGACTGGCGATAATTGCCAAGCCGCCAAGCAATCGTTGCAAGCACACTCTTAATTTCGACCACATGCTCAGCCTGAGCAAATGGTAATGCTTCGATTAACAGTTGCTGGGCCTTAGTAAATTCTCCAATCAACATAAGTGCTTGCGCCAATACCATGGCACTTTTAATGCGATATTTTGCTGTTTGAATCTGACCAACCATAATCCAAGCCTGATCAAAATCACGCTGTTTGATGGCAATGTCGATCAAATAGGCAAGGGTTTTATCACGACCGATATCCGATGTCAATGTTAATGTGATCGGATATGCAAAAGTGAGCAAGCCCTGGTCAGCATAAGCCATTGCAACGTAATGCAACCGATCATCACGCATGATGGGATTGTGGATACTACGCGCCGTTTGCTCCATACGTTGGAGGATTTTCAAGCCTAGCTCAGGTTCAGCATACTGAATGACTCGCGACCATAACAGCACTTGACGTGCTTGATCTGAACAAATATCAATTTGGGCCAACGCTTCGGATAAACGGCCAACGGCTGCCAAAATCACAAATACATTATCATGCCATTGATCAGCATGGGCCGTGAGGCTGGTGCGCAGCAGGCTATAGCGCCACAAGCGCGGCAACAATTCAAGCTGCTGTTCGATGCTCTGGCCAGCGGCAATTACGCTCTCGCGAGCACGATCCAAATCCAAGCCATACAAGCGGGTGCTTGGTTCAAAGCGCACTTTGTGCTCGCCATAATCACCGGCATCGATCACCTGCCACAAGGCTTCCCACTGTTCCGCGCAATCCAAATGGGTGATGTAATGCTGCCGCGCATACCAGCGCCGTGCCTGTTCGACGAATTCAGCACTATCCTGCCAGATCTGGTCAAGCTGCGTACCACCCCACTGCGCCATCCGTCCATGCCACGCACGGCGTTCCGCTGCCGCAAATTCGTGGTCGATCAGAAAATCGTGAAACAACAAATGGCGTAGGGCTACGCGCTGATCAGCGGCAACACTGACCCAATCACTCATCAGGGGCAGCGCTTCGGCAATCGCGTCAACTGATTGTTCGAGAATCCCCGCAAGCACTGCTGGCTCAAGCGGTTCTTGGGTTATCAACAACACCGCCAATAGCGGGCGAATCAGCGCTTGCCAGTGGCGCGGCGCTGCTTGTTCGATCCGTGCAAGGCTCAGCCGAAAGAGATTGGTTGCGTCAGCACTGGCATAGTCGAGCAATGGCAGTAATTCTGCTGATGTGGTGTGGCGCAGCACATTGGCCGCCAGTTCGACCAACAAGGCATTGCCCCTGACTGCTTGCGCTAAACCGTGCCACAACGCTGGCTCCAACGTCGGCTGCACCTGCTGCCAACGCCCAATCGCATCCTGTTCGTGCAACGGTGGAACCTGATAAACAACCCCATGCTCAAGTGCTAAACTATCGATCGTCTCGTTGGGCCGCGAGCCAAGCACTATCACGATGCCAAGAGGCAGTTGCAAGGGCAAAAAGCTAATATCGCGGGTTCCATCCACCTCGGGCTGCAATTGATCCAAGCCATCGAGATAGATCGTTTCGCTGATACCACGCGCCGCGAGCGTTTGTAGCAACTGGCCAAATTCGAGGCGCAAAGCGGGGTAGCTATCGGCAGGAAAATAGTTGCTCGCCAGATCATGTTTGAGTAGCAGTTGGGCAACGATACTGCGCAGCACGTCGAGTTGATAGGCACGGCCTGGAGTCAGCGCAATAAAATGCTGCGGGGTTTGGTCTAGCCCAGCATTCACAATTAGTTGGGCGAGCAGGCTACTTTTGCCCGCCCCAGCCTCACCCGTGACCAACACGTAGCCACCGCTTGGGCGGGTTTGGTCGATTAATTCACGAATCGCGGCTTGTTCGGATTGACGGCCAACGAAGCCTGTGAGCCGCAACTGCACCAAACGAGCACTTTCACGCTGGTTAGCGGCTTCATGTAAAACCTGAGTGTTTGGGGTCGTCATCATGCTTCTCCTCAATTCAACCTATCGTGCCAGAGCATAGTACAGATGGATTTGATTATATCGTTGATCCACGAAGGGCACGAAGGGCACGAAGGCTGATTTTTAGCAACGAATCCCACACATGATCCATTAATGCTCTGCATCACTGCGTTAAACACCGGCACATGTTCTCTTGGAGCATCATCAAATAAATCTGTGCTCATCTGTAGCAAAAAACTTAACCTTCGCGATCTTCGCGTCCTTGGTGGTTTCAATCCTAGCCCCTGACCCCTAACAACTAATCCTGCATCGCTCAATTCGGCTAAAATATGGCTATCGCCTAGTATGGGAGCCTAGTCATGACCACAAGCAGCAAACACCAAGCTTGGCAAATTGGGTTGATCATTGGTTTTTGGCCGATTGTACTTTTTGCCCTGTTCAATGATTCGGCTTGGCTCTATGCCCGAGGCTTCAACGGCCAAATCATCAGCAATATTGCTGCACCGCTCTACTTTGGCTTGATGATCTATCACTTGCGCCCCGACCAACGCCTGATTGCCTTAGTGTTTGTGCCATTTTCGGCGCTTGGCGAATATGTATTTAGTCTATTGCTTGAGCTTTACAGCTACAAATTTGAGGCAATTCCAATCTATGTGCCGTTTGGCCATGCAATTTTACTTAGCACAGGCCTGTTGATCAGCGAATTGGCCTGGGTTAAACAACGCAAACAACGCTTACGCTTAAGTTTATTGCTCGGTCATATCAGTTTGTTTATTAGCGCATTTTTATTGTTCAATGATAGCTTGAGTTTATTGTTTGGGCTGGGGTTTAGCCTGATTTTATTGCTCTATCGTGCCCAATTATTACATTTAATTATGGGCTTTTTGGTGCTCTATATCGAGCTTTTAGGCACGTGGCTCGGCTGTTGGCGCTGGGATCTCAACCCACTCAATGGATTATTGCACACCACCAACCCACCAGTTGGGGCGTTTGTTTGTTATGTGATTGCCGATATTATTGTGATTATGAGCTTACGCTGGCTACGCTGGATGCGGGGCTATCGCCGCAACCCGCATGCCAAAGGCTCAGCCGCCTATTACCAGCAAAAACTAGCCTTGACCCAACAAATTTATGCTGAGCAAGGTGGCGAATCGGTCACTAGCAACGATGATGGTTTTGGTAAAGGCTATGCTTTGGGCACAGTCGGCTTACGTTATGTCGAATTAAATCAGCATTCAGCAGCAATAACCTGTTTTGAACGTACCCGCCAACTAGCTCAAAGCCGCAATGACCTAGCGATTTTTCATTTGGCGGGCTGGCATCTAGGCCAAATCTTGCTCCAACAAGGCCAAGAACATGAGGCGATGACGTTATTACAAGCTTATGTCAATTATCTTCAAGCCAGCAATTCGGCTCAAGCCAAGCATTTTGCAGCACAACTTGCTCAATCACAGCTTAATACAAGCGATAACTCAGCTTCAATAATGTCTCAATAGTACTAGCATTGTTTGCTTCACTTAAACTAAGCAGGTCAGGCAAGTCTTGATTTAATTGACGTTTCAACCAAGCATGACCATCGCGAAATTCTGGCTCAAAAATCGTATTAAGGCTTACAATAATTGTTTCAGCTGCTAGCATAAATTGATGCGCAAGCTGATATTTAAGCAACCCCGCCGCGACACAGCCAAACCCGACCAAATTTTCAGCCAATCCACGCTGGTCATCAAGCACTAAAAAGCCATGAATACTTTGCTGAAACAAGCCATAGGCCTGATAAAAATCGCCTGTTCGCAGCGCTAAAAAGCCCATAGCTACTTGCGATTGGGCAATCCCCAAACGATGATTAATCGTGCAACGAACCACAAATGCATCGCGATGATTGTTCCAAGCAGCCTTAAAATCGCCTAGTGCTGCATAAGTATTACCTAAATGTGCCAGCGAGATGGCGATTCCGCGTTGGTGTCCAACTTGCCGTCGATAGATCAAGGCTTGTTCTAACAATTCACGGGTTCGTTGATAATCACCTGATACAAAGACAGCATTAGCCAAATTACTTAACGATTGAGCCATCCCACGGATAAAGCCCAGATCACGTCGAATTGTAAAAGCTTCGGTATACAAATGCTCAGCCGTTGTATAATCACCACGATCAAAGGCAATAATTCCTAAATCATTCAGTGAACTTGCCATAGCAAAAAGATCGCCCGCCTCGCGACGAAGCGCTAAACTTTGCTCCAAAGCATGATAAGCCTCGGCATAACGCCGTTGATCGGATAGAATTACACCCAATTGAAATAAAGCACGGGCCATTCCCAATGGATTGGCTAGTTGTCGCCAATGATCAAGACTTTGCTGCACATGAGCAAGGCCTTGATCATAATAGCCTTGTTGCCATAAAATATTAGCAATATCAATTAAAACTTCGGCGACACCCTCAGCGTTACCTAGCTTTAAATAACTGGTTCGGGCTTGCTCCAACCACGTTAGGCCTTGCTCGAACTGACCAAGTTCGCCATAAATCTTGCCAATACTCCAAAGCCCCTTAATCGCAGCATCGGCAGTAGACGGTAAGGCTTGAATAATGCTTTGATATGCCTCAATCGCTGCTTGCGGCTTACCAACAATCTGAAGAATCTCGCCTATTGGCAATAGGACTGACCAATGTTCGGCTGCTGGTAATAAGGTGAGGAGTTGCCGATAGAACAATAAAGCAGCTTCATTGGCATAAGATTGTTGTGCCGTTTTAGCCGCCTTCCACAAATATTCAATTTTCTTGCGGTGATTGTCACTGCGCGTAAAGTGATAGCAAATCACATCGAGATAGCTTGGATCATCGGCATAATGCTGCTCAAGAAAATGGCCAAATTGCTCATGCAAGGTCGATCGTGTAGCATAGGTTAAGCTTTCATAGGTCACTTCATACGTTAACATATGCTTGAAAATATAGGCAATCTCTGGCTCAAAACTATGCTTAATCGTTAAATCCAGACGATCAAGTATTTCAAGATCAGTTTGAATTGCTTGATAATCGCCAAGCTGTGGATAAACACCCCATAACCAATGGAGCTTAAATAACCGCCCAATAATACTTGCAATTTTGATCGTCAATTGTTGGTGCTGATTGAGTTGATCAATTCTGCTTAAAATTAAGCTCGAAAGGCTGGCGGGCAGTTGTAATTTGCTAATAACCGCAGCATCATTCAGATCTAAGCCTTGCGTATGAACATAATTAAGCAATTCTTCGAGATAAAACGGATTACCCTCAGCTTGATTGATTAAATGGGCCGCCAATGAGCTCGATATCTGTTGCTCACCAAGCCAATGCTGCATTTTATAAGCAACCAATTGGCTTGCTTCGCCCTGATTAAATTCATGGAGCGTCACGCTACCCCAATATGATAATTGCGGTAGACGCTGACTAATCAACTCATTCTGAATCGCTGGACGATAGCCCAAAATGATGCAAATCGGCAAGTGTTCAATTACTTGGCTAATTGCCCACAACAAATCAGCTGAAAGTGGGTCGATCCAATGGCAATCTTCTAGAATTAAGATCAGCGGTTGACGCATTGCCCGTAGCCGTAAAGCTTGGATTAAAACTGCTTCACGCGCCAATTTTTGCATTTGTGGCTCAAGTAATGCTGTCGTTTCGTTGGCGGGAATCGCCAAATTAAATATCGTTCCCAGCAATGGCAAGCGATTAAGGAGGCTTGGATCGATCAACTCCAGTTGAAAATTTAAAACCCGAATCTGGGTTGCCAGATCCCAATTTGGTTCAATGCAGAAAAAAGCTCGCCAAATTGCGTTCCAAACCAAATAAGGGCTATTTTCGCCATAGGCTTCGCATTCCCCACGATAAATATTCCAGTGGTCAGTATCAACTTGTTGGAGATAAGCATTAATCAAATGCGATTTGCCAATCCCTGGATCGCCAACAATCGCCATAATCTGTCCATGGCCTGTCAAGGCTTGTCCAGTTACGCTTAACAATGTTGCTAATTCGCTAGCACGCCCGATTAATCGCAGATTACTTGCGACCTCAGGCAAACGGACTGATGCTGCCGAAGCTCGTTGTTGAAGCGCCATCAGGGCAATTGGTTGAGGCTTACCTTTGAGCATAACCGCAGGTAAGACTTGCCAATCAAACTGCGTCTGCGTATGGTGAGCCAGTTCCATACTCACCAAAATCTGGTCAGGTTCAGCCTGCTCCATCAAGCGAGCAGCCACATTAATTGAGTCCCCAATCGTTGTATAATCTTGGCGAATAGTCGAACCTACCAGCCCACAATAAACCACTCCACTGGTTAGACCTAAGGCAGATTGATAGCCTAATTGATGAGTTTGCTCACGCACACCTAAAGCACAATCTAAAATCCGCAAAGGATCATCTTCATGGGCGATTGGCGCACCAAATAAGATCATACTTGTGATGCCTTTATCGCCAGCCGTTACATGGCTGAGATACCCATCATACTGAGCACTAATTGCCGTGAGCATGCTCGCCCACTCGCGCATGCTTGCAAGCCCCTGCGGTGATTGCTCAACCCGTAGTTGAGCAAATAAGACATACACAAGCCGATGTTCATTGATAAATGAGGCCTGATTGTCAGCTAAGCGCTTGGCAATTAATGGATGGATAAACATTTCAGCTCTAGCAGGCAATTGTGCAGGTGACAAGCTAGGTTGAGTGATTGATGCTCCAGGTTGGCAGCGTTGGAGCCAATAATAATTATCGCGGGCTTGGGCTTCGACATAGGGCTGAACAATATGCCAAAGCTCAGCAGTTAAACCAATCTCCCCTTCTAGTGCTTGGGTTTCAACCAAACTACTTTCAATTAGAGGTTGGCCAACTAATAACGGCACTAAGCGTTGTTGTGGAAGGCCTGCCATACCACAGATAAGCTCACCATGAGCTAACCCAATCTTCATCGTTAAACGAATAGCTACAAACTCATTGATTAACGTATTGGTCTGAAATTGGTTCATCGCTGCTTGAATTGCAAGGCTACAACGCAAAGCTTGCAGGGCAATCGGTGTTTGCTGAGGAGTTTTATAGCAAAAAAGTGCCGTCAATGCATCACCGCTAAAGCCCCAAACAACTCCACCAGCTGTCTGAATCAGATCGATCATTGCTTCAAAGACTTGGTTTAGCACTAACGTTAACTGCTCAGTGCCACGAGCACCAAGATCACCAGCTTGATCACTTAATGCGGTAAAGTCCGCAATATCAGCGAACATAACAATCGCATGAAATCGCTGTTCTGCCAAAAGATCACTTGAAGATTCTGCCGTATTCAGGAGTTTAAGCAACGGTAGGGGAAGCAATGGCAATAATGATTGCATAGTAAAGCCCTAGTAGGATGATCATCGCTGTGTATAAGCATCCTAGCATACCTATACAAAAATACCATCCCTGGATCTTGACAGTTATTCGGTCACCGCAGCATAACGATGTTCCTCGCCCCCATCTTCTTGGGGGGTTTCTTGCTCACTCACATCGACATTCAGCCCAATCGTCGCCCAACAATCAAGCAGTTCATTGCTCATATAGTGATGATGCAAATCAAGAAAATACAGATTGCGAATAGCTTCACTGGCGAATAAGGCTTCGGCTCCCACGTCGCTCAAGTTGCCCAGCGAAAGGTCGAGATAGCTAATCTGCTCAAGAATCGGGGCATCGACCAGTGCTTGAGCTAGATCATCGGCATATTCACAATCGCGCAAGCCCAAAACTTCTAAATTTGGAAAACATTCAGCATTCAAGATTGGTTGTAAATCGGCCACCGTCGAATCGCCGCCATAGTAATCGCAGCCCAGCCATAGCTCCAAATGTTCAAGTGCTGGAAAATCAGCAGCAACAACATCGCGCACAACTTGCGCTGCCAAACCGCCAGTCTGAATCACCAAGGCCTTGAGCTGTTGATGCTGAACTGCGCCAAAACTGAGGTTTGAGCCACCGCGAATCACCAAATATTCAAGTTGTGGGAAGGCTGCCAAAACTGGGGCATAATTGCCTTGGGTAATCCATGAAATTTCCCATTCTTCGTAGGTAAAGTCGCCAACGAACAAGGCTTTGAGCAAGGGCAACTGTTCACGCGCAGCGCTGATGCTGGCTAAAACCGTATCAATATCGCCAGGATCAACTTGCTCGTGCCACCAGCGGCCAATCACCAAGCCCGTGGTTTTGGCTGGCTCATCAGTGGCGAGCCAGGCATTAAAATAATCTGCCCATGGTTGAGGTGCTGTTTTGGCTTCATAGTCGTATTCCAAATGCAGCCGCACAGGATGCCCAATCGATTCAAATTGTTCTTGTCCATCCCAGTTAGCAATGGTCGAGTCGCCGAAGTAACCGATCCAATCAAACACCATACTCTACCTCTTTCTTTGGGTAATAACTACTGGCATCCAAACTAGGCTAAGTATTCACGAATCGCGATCTCGCGTGGTTCTTCGTCTTCACCATCTCCGGGGTCTGCAACGGCTTGTTGACAGCTAACCTCAACGGCAAGCTCAATTGCCGACCAGCAATCAAGCATGGCATCACTCAGATAGTGGTAGTGCAGCACGATCATGTTGAGTTTGCGAATTGCTGGGCTGGCAAATAAGGCTTCAGCTCCAACATCACTCAAATTGCCCAGCGATAGATCGAGAACTTTGATCCGCTCAAGGATTGGGGCATGGGCAAGGGCTTGGGCAAGATCGTCGGCATATTCACAATTGCGTAAGGCCAAGGTTGTTAAATTTGGCAAGCCTGTGCCATTCAAAATCGGCTGCAAATCAGCAATCGTCGAATCGCCCCCATGGTAGGCGCAGCCCAACCATAGTTCCAAGTGTTCAAGCGCTGGAAAATCGGCGGCAGCAAGCTCGCGCACGGCTTGGGCTGGTAAGCCAGCGGTTTGCACAACCAAGGTTTTGAGTTGCTGATGTTGAACTGCACCAAAGCTTAAACCAGCGCCACCGCGAATCACCAACGATTCAAGCTGGGGATAGGCTGCCAAAACTGGCGCATAATTGCCTTGCCTAATCCACGAAATATCCCATTTTTTATCAGTAACATTGCCCACAAACAGCGCTCTCAGCAGTGGCAAGCGTTCACGTGCGTTAGCAACATGGGCTAAAACATAGTCAGCACTCACTCGCTCAGCTGGATCATCCCAATGCCACCAGCGATCAAGCACGATGCCCGTGGTGTAAGCTGGATCTTCACCTGTTAGCCAATCATTGAAAAAAACATGCCATGGATCTGGGTCGTCATCTTCGACATAAAAGCGCATAAGATACTCATCTGGCCTAAAGTGCTCCCATCCATCTGAATTGCTTACGGCCAATTCATCGTAGTGGTTCATCCATGAAAAGATCATACAAACCCCAAATAGTAATGGCAGACCTCAATCGGCCTGCCATAAGCATACGTTGGTTTGTGACAACTAATGTCATAAAAGTTGAATGAGCATGAGTTGGGCAAGAATGATTTTGATAATTAATGCTAATGGGTAGACCGCAGCATAGCCTTGATTTGGCAACTCATTGTTGCTTTGTTGCAGGGCAAAACTGAGCAAGGCGGGCTGGGTTTGAAAGCCCGCCAACATCCCCGTCAAAATGCCCATTGGAATTTTCAGCACTTTGTAGCCAATCGTCAAAATCAACATAGCGATGCTAAAGGTAATCGCTGCGCCAACCCCAAACAAGAGCAAGCCATTGCTGCTAAATAAGAATTTGACGAAATCGTAGCCCGCGCGTGTGCCAACTCCCGCCAAGAACATCACAATCCCAATTTGGCGCAGGGTTAGGTTGGTGCTATAGGGCATGTTCCAAACCAATGGGCCAGTACGGTCGAGTGCGCCCAAAATCAACGAAACCACCAATGGACCACCGGCAAAACCAAGTTTGATGCTCACGCCGCCAGGTAATGGCAGCACCAACGAACCCACAATCAAGCCTAAGACTAAGCCCAACGTGAAGGTCAGAATATCAACTTCGCTCAAGGCGCGATACGAATCGCCAAAAAAACGGCTCACTTGAGGAATATCAGCACGCCGCGCAATCACCCGCACCCGATCGCCAAGCTCCAAGCGGGTATCGGCAGTTGGCAACATTTCTACATCGCCACGGCGCACCCGGGTAATTGTGGCCCCCAAGACTTGGGGCAAATTGAGTTGCTCCAGCCGAATCCCAACAATTTTGGGGTTAGAGACGAACATGCGGCGATAATCAAGATCGCGGCGATCATTGGAAATATCTTCGGTTTCTTTGCCAAGCACGGCTAGGGCTTTTTCGAGCACTTCGCTGGCCCCAACAATGCTCACATGATCGCCAAGCATAAATTGGGTTGCGCCCGTGGTGACCGCTACATGGCCATCGCGGCGATAGCGCCCAAAAACCATGGGCCAATGATGTTTGGCAATCAAGGCCTGGACTGATAGATTAGTGACTTCAGGATTGGTAATTTCAACTGTGCGGCTGGTAATATCGTGATGATTGCCAGCTAAATCGTGGCGTGAGGCTAATTCTTTAACATAATCGATACGCCACAAACGTTGGACAAAAACAATTGCCAACATCATCGCCACAACACCCATGGGATAGGCAATCGAATAGCCCACAACTGGATCATTGACCACAGCGGCTAATTCTTGCTCAGGCAAGACCGATTTCAAATATTCAATGGCCGCAGCCAGCGCTGGCGTGTTGGTGATTGTGCCAGTAAACAGGCCAACGGTCAACGTTGGTTTGATGCTAAAGAAAGAATGGGCCAGAATTGCAAACAAATAGGCAACAACGATCATCCCACCAATAAAGAGATTATCGCGTAAGCCTTTGCTCTTCCACGAGCGAAAAAACTGATGGCCGCTGCTCAACCCGACGGTGTAAACAAACATCACCAAGCCAAATTGATACAGCACTTCAGGCAGTTTTAGGCGCTCGTCGAGCGAGCCAATTGCCAAGCCCACAAACAAAACGGCGGCAACGCCGAGGCGTACACCGCCGAGATTCAATTGCCCTAGAGGATAGCCGATTGCTGCAACTACAAACAGCAGCAATAGTGGATTCGACGCTAGCAAGTCCAACATAATGTTCCTTTCGCAGCGTACAGCCGATCAGGCTGTTTCTCTCGATGCCATCTTAGCATAGCCGAGCTATCCACTTTGCACGGTTGCAGCCTCGCTACGATTATTGTGAATTTGATAACAAGAAATCAATCACAATCATGGAATCCAATTCAAACAAGTTTATTCCCAAATATAGGGATGGGTGATTAATTCAAGCCCATGGCCTGATGGATCGAAAAAGTAGAAGCCACGCCCATTATTTTCATCATTAATTTCACCAAGCCGTTGCTGGCGTGGGTCGGCCCAAAAGGGAATATTGCGGGCTTTAAGCCGCTCTAAACTGGCATCAAATACCGCATCGCTGACCAAAAAGGCATAATGTTGGCTCAAAATCGGAATCTTTGGCTCGCCAAAATGCAAAATCACATTATTTTCCATTTCGACGGCTAAGAAAAAACCAGCAGGGATCGGTTCGGGGAGACCAAGGATCGAGGTAAGGAATGAGGCCGATTCGTACTTGTCGTTAGCGAAAATCAACAGGTGATTGAATTGAACTGACAATGGGTTACACATCCTTTCTGCCTCAGCGAGGCTAGTCCAAGCAAGCTTGTACTGAAATATCATAACGATTCCGTTGAGCCATGTCAATCAGCCCCTTAATCGGCGAAGGATCGAAACCGCGAAGCATGCGAAGAACACGAGGGCTGTTGTTAGCCCCAGATTGCATAAAATTGCCCGAATATCTATTTTTTAGCCTAGCTCAGATCGATCTTCCTCCAGTCCACAGCGTATAGGCTCGTCTCCTCTGCGACTCTGCGTTAAACCCCAATTTTCGACAACCAAGTTTTATATACTATGCCTCAATAATAGAATTTCCTCCCATAATATTTATCGTTTAAACACGATGATCATCAACATAGGGATGATCATAAATATATTGATTACGTTCTTCGGCGGCTTTTTTTAGGCGAACTGCTTTTTGAAAGAACTCAAAATAGGGTTGTGACATATAGGCATTTTTGCCCATCTTGAGCTGTTCAGGCAAGCTATCAGATGCAGTTGCCCGATTATCCTGAAAATCAGCTTGTGAGTTATAACCATAGGGCTTCGATTGTGGCGGAGAGAAATCTTTGACTCCGTTACGATAGGCTCCCCAAATTGTTGCATTGTCATCAACCGATTCCACCGTGCCTTTATGATGTAGCAGGGCCTTGGTAACAATCGCCGCGCTTTCAACCGAACCATCAAAACTAGCAAGGTTTTGAGCACTTGTTGAATGATGTTTGGCAGCCTCATAGCCATCAAGTTTATGATCAATCAAATATTGTTTAGCATAGGCTAATGCATCCGAGTGAACGCTAGCAATGCCTTGCCCTTGACCGGCTTTAACTCCACGTCTACCCAAAAAATCTTGGAATTGATCACCACCATCATGATCAAAGTCCATCTCTGAGGCAACAACTCCCATCAGAAGATCAGGCGGAATATTATAGCGTTTGGCAATCGCTTCAATTGTTGCAAAATTTCTGGGATTAAGCAGAATTGTGCCTAAGGTTGCCCGTGGTGAATACACATCAGTATCGACTCTATTGGTAACAGGTAGGTTATTGTTGCGCAATTCTTGTTGGCGATTAGCAATGGTTGATTCCAACAGATCAATCTCTTGATCGTACAACTTACGTAAGGCGATTTCAGGCTCTACAATAACACGAGCCTCTTTTGGCCCCAATAGTTTATCAATCCAGTTGGGGTATTTATCGCTTTGTGAGCCAAAACTCGCATCAGCTGCCTCAAGCCGTTGAGCAAAGGCTTCGAGTTTGGTGACCCAATCGGCGGCAGTATCGCTGAGGGCATAGACCCGTGGGTCAAAGGTGGTCAGGACATCTTCAAACATGGCTTGAAAATCGCCACGAAAGAGATCGCTTAAAAACGCCTGCGCTTTGCCGAGCATGCTTTGGTGATGATTATGCAGCACATCGTTAAACTCACGCAAAGCGGCGGCAGTGATGCGCAGTTGCTCCACATCGGCTTGGATTCGATAGCTCATCGATACTCACTTTCTAGTGAAATTTTGCGTTCAAACGCTTCAAGCCACAGTGAGCGAAGTTGTTGCGTGTTGGCTGGCTGCAAACGAAACTGTTGCTGATCGGTGGTGGCAGTCATGAGCCATGCGGCAGCAGTTGTCGCAATCACGGTATAATCATAGCTCACCACTTTCTCATTCTCGACCAACTGAGCAATATAGAGGGTACTGATCGATGGTTGGCCCGCAACGACGTTCGCCAGCTGAATTGCATTGGCTGATTCAACGCCATAGTCGCGTAAAAGCATGCTAACCTCCTCCGCTGATTTGGTTTTGCCTGCGGCTAAAGCTGTTTCAATAACCGACTTTTCTAAAATAATTGATTCCGCTGTGGTGACTTCATTAAGCTGATTGAGCTTTAAAAATCCTAATGTTCGATCAACTAATTGCGCTACATTTTGAATCGACTGTAAATAATGTAAGGCTGCATCTGGTTGACTATGCACGACAATTCGATCTTCAAAACGATGAGCAAACGCTTGATCTGTTGTATCATCAGGTTTGGCCAATGAAACAAACATCGTTTGTTCAGCAAATGCACATGTTGCTGCTAAATGCAAAACAATTTCATTGATCAATAAATTTCCATCCTCACTAATTTTTGCCAAATCACGCGCCCGTAATGCCCGTTCAGCAACAATTAATGCAATTCCTTGTTGTTCTGGAGTTAACGTAAGCAGGGGATCGCGCTCTAAACCAAGCAGATACTCACCGTTAAGCAATTTGACAATCAGCAAGAATTCTTCACGCGAAAGTAAAACTGCATATTCTTGTTGATCAAATACGTTCGTTTTCATGATTAATGACCTTTCTGCTTAATATATCGATCAATTTCGGGGTATTCTCGACGAATAATATTGATAACTTGATCGGTATTACCGTTTAATAAAGAGCCATGAGCATCTGTGCCCGATAACCCACTCGTTGTCCAGCGATTGACAATATTTGCATTGCTATCGCGATTAATAAGATCATTACCTTCAAAAAGTGCAAAATTCGGCAAAAGTGATCCAGGGTTGGCAATACTGTGGATCGCAGCTGGAATAATCGTTTTGCGTGATTCTTCTGAACGAACCCAGCGTTGGCCGATTGGGTCACCTTTATCGGTAATATCGGTAACTTTGGCATATTGACTGGCCAGATCGTTATTGGCAATCGGTGAACCTAATGGCACAACCCCCTGCACATCAATCCCATCACGTTCTAACATCTGGCTCAGGTTGGTGGCAAGAGCACCGCCACCGCTATGCCCAATCAGAATTACCTTTTGGCCTGGCTCAAGGGTCTTCTGATCATTCAGAATATATTTATAGACCTCTTGAGTATAGCGGCCATTTTCTCCATTACGATATTCCAAGGCAACCTCAGTTGCACCAACTAAGGTATTCGCAACACCAGCCGAACCATGTAGCAGTTTTACGCCCCTATCGGTAGTAGCATTAATGCCAGAGGCTCCTAGATCAGTCACAGTATTAATGCCAGAGGCTCCTAGATCAGTCACGGTATTGGCCGACCATGCAGTAAATGAGGTAACCCCATTAATGCTGTTTGCACCAAACCCTGATGCGGCATTAATCCCCTTGACCATCATTCTTCGGCCAAATCCAAGCGGTCCACCACCTTGGTCTTCTGAAAATTGGGTGCCTTTGAGATGGCTTCCTTCAAAGTTTGTTCCGTCGAAGTCAGTACCTTCAAAATCGGTGCCCTTAAGATCTTTGGTATACTGTTGTAAATTTGTGTTATAGACTGCATCAACTGCTACTACATCATCACTTGGATACTTAAGATCTTCAAACTTTTGCTCCAAATTAGAGGCATTACCATCTGGCTTGCCATCGGCAGTTTCGCTATTAATCCCATTGATAATGTAAATTCGCGGCGGTGGCGGCTTCAGTTGTTGCTGTGGAGAACCAAACGTAACTACGGGAAAACTCGTATCAGCCGCCTCTAGCCGTTGAGCAAAGGCTTCGAGTTTGGTGACCCAATCGGCGGCAGTATCGCTGAGGGCATAGACCCGTGGGTCAAAGGTGGTCAGGACATCTTCAAAC